>CALPNW020000109.1 GCA_943325035.2 Sphingobacterium thalpophilum
AAAACAGCCTGCAGCATTTGTTGAAAATCTTCGAGCGGTACATTGTTGTGTTTGGTAAAATCAAATGGCTCATTGATCAGGCTGTCATTACGGTTCAGATAAGCTTTGCCGATTTTTATTTCCTCTCCAAAGTTAAATGGTTGCCGGTTGTAGGCACCCGGCTGAGCATGCAATACATTGCCATCCGGCCCAATGAAACGAAATGGGTTGGTATGTTTGTTTTGCTCTTCGGAGTAGCCCATAAACTGCCGGGTAATCCGGATTCCTGAATAGCCCTTTTGATGGAGAGAACGGTTGATTGCTTCCTGCCCCATGAACTGGTACATTCTGTTATACGGATCATTTTCGCTGATCAGAAAAGCCCTTTTAATAAAATGTGCGATACTGGGAAACCCATTGGCGGAAGTTGAATCATGATACATGGCTACCTGACCCGGATAGCTGCTGTCTATCAAAACATCTGTATACTTATTAACTTCTTTTTTATTGAATTGATTCAGCTTTTCAAGCGAAAGAAATGCCAGGGGCATTTTTACCATCGATGCCGGATTGTAATACAGCGCCGGGTTATAGTTGAAATAATAATTTTTGAAAGAGGGCTGGTTGTGTTTATTTCTGTTGATCTGCGTATAAATAATCTGGCACCTGTATTTATCAGGTTGCCGGATCACCTCTTGTATTACAGGCTGTTTACTGCTTTGCAGTATAGTCTGCAGCAATGCATCTGTTTTTTCTTGTGCCATGGCTTTTTCAGCAAAAAGGCAGGTAGTAATCAGTACGAAAAAATAAAATTTACGCATAGAGGAAAGGTACGGATTAATCGTTTTATTTTTTCTGGCATCATATTTGGATTATGCAGAATAATACAACAGGTGATTTATGAAAAAAATTATTCTCGCAATGGTGCTGGTGTTTGGAAGCTTATCTGCAGGCCAGCTGTATGCACAGGTTCGGATTAATATAAATATTGGCGCCCAGCCAAACTGGGGTCCGGCAGGGTACGACTATGTAGACTATTACTATCTTCCTGAATACGGGGCTTATTACGATGTACCTCACCGCCAGTTTGTTTATTTAAGGGGGAATCAATGGATATTCGGAGCTTCCCTGCCTTCTGCATTTGGAAGAGTGGATTTATTCCGTACCAATAAAATTGTAATTAACTCCCCTAAACCATACCTCCGTCACAATTATTACCGGAACAGGTACGACCGTAATCAGGGATACAGGCCTCAGCCCCAGATGGTAATCAGAGACAGACGCGATGACGGAAGAGACCGGTATGATGAAGGAAGACAGCGGCATGATGAAGGCAGAGACCGTGGAAGAGACCATGATAACGGCCGTAGAAATAATGGCCGCGGAAACAGGGATTAAGTTTCAACAAACCAGTATGATCCGCTATTAAACGGGAACTAGTCAGTACATTTGATGCGGATTAATTCCCGTTTACTTTTTAAGCATTCACATGAAAATCTATTCTTTTCTGCTGGCATTTATAATGTGTTCAAACGGTTTAGCTGCCCAGCCGCCAAAAAATACGGAGTATTATCTTACTAAAATTTATCACTGCAGTGATCTTCAGCAGATTGCTAAAATTGAGAAATACCTGCAACAGGAAATGATTCCTTTTCTGCACAACAACGGAATTCAGCTAACAGGTGTTTTTACCCCATTGGCCAATGATACTGCTTCGGATAAGCAATTGTATGTTTGGATTCCTTTTACCAGGCTGGAAATGCTTGCATCCATAGAGCACCGCTTTGGTAATTTAGATCCTTATGGAAAAAGCGGATTGATTCATTTAGACAGCATGGGCAGTAAAGCTCCTTATGTAAGAATAGAAACAATGCTGGCCGAAGCATTTAAGAAAATGAAACAGCATTATCCTGCTGTATCGTTCAAGCGGTCTCCCGGCAATATTTATGAATTCAGAAGTTACGAAAGCAGTACCGAAAACCTGCATCTCCGAAAAGTACACATGTTTAATGAGGGGGGAGAAATCGACCTGTTTAAAAAACTTAACTTTAATGCCTTGTTTTATGCAAGGGTCATTGTTGGTGCACATATGCCTAACCTGATCTACATAACACGTTTTACGGATATAGCAGACCGGGATGAACACTGGAAAAAGTTTGGGAATTCTCCCGATTGGAAAAAAATGTCTTCTCTAGCTCAGTATGCCAGTACGGTGTCTAAGCATGAGGTGGTTTTATTAAAGGCATCTGCCTGCAGTGAGTTTTAATTATCTTGTGTACAATTTCAGCTTTATCATATGATCAGATTTTCCGGAAAATCAATTTTATGCCTGCTTTTATGTTTTGTTTGCTGTGCAGTTCAGGTGCAGGCACAGAACGCTGGCGACCTTGTGAAAAAAGGTCTGCAAAAGATGGCGGTTAAAAATTTCAAAGGTGCCGTTCAGGATTTTACCGATGCACTGGAAGAATTGCCGGAGGATGTCAATATTTATGTGAGCAGGTCTATTGCCAAAAAGAATCTGAATAATTTAAATGGTGCAGCTGAAGATCTGGGTTTTGCCATTGAACTTGATTCTGCCAATGCCAGTTTGTATTTTAACAGAGGTATTGTAAGAGGTATGATGAATGACACACTGGGTGCTATAGACGATTACAATCGTTCTATCAGCCTGAATGCCGGTGTTGCAAATGTATATTTTAACAGGGGCATTGAAAAGGAGCACCAGGGAGATCTGAATGGTGCACTGAATGATTATAACAGGGCACTTGCGCTTAATTCAAAATACGGAGATGTGTATTTTAGCCGGGCCGTGGTAAGGTCCGGTCTGCAGGACAAGGATGGGGCATTGCAGGACTATAACAAAGCGTTGCTGTATAATCCTAAAAATGAAAGCGCTTATTTTAACAGGGCAGTAGAAAAAACAGGCAGGGAAGATTTTAATGGTGCCATATCAGATTATTCCAATGCGATCCGTCTGCAACCTGGTTTTGTAAATGCCTGGTTCAACAGGGGTTATGTTAAAACCAAACTCAATAATTACCGGTTAGCCCTTGCAGATTTTGACCGTGCCATTCAGCTGGATCCGGCTGCAGACATTTATTTTAGCCGGGGTATAGCAAAAGCTGCATTAAATGATCATAAAGGAGCGGTGCAGGATTATGATAAAGTGATAGCACTCGATCCTTCCATCGAAAACCTTTATTTCAACCGGGGGCTGAGTAAAATGAAACTCAACGATTTTGCAGGGGCAATTCCAGACTTTGATTTAGCAGTAAAAGAGCGTCAGGCCAATGCAGCGATTTATTACAACAGGGGGGTAGCAAAAAGGAATATTCAACAATACAAAACTGCTGCAGAAGATTTTGACAAGGCCATTGTGCTGACTCCAAAAAACACGGATCTGTTTGTAAACAGAGGTCTGGTGAAAGTAGCACTGGGCGACACTTTGGGAGCTATAAAAGATTTCACCAGGGCCATTGACGTTGATAACAGAAATGCAGGCGCTTATTTTAACCGGGGAATTCAGTACGATCATCAAAAATCCTATGCGGAAGCCTTGGAGGATTACAACGCGGCTATATTATTGAATCCACGTTATGCGGATATTTATTTTAACCGTGGAGTCGTTAAAGGATTGATGAAAGACTCCAGAAGCGCGGTGGTCGATTATACGGCAGCAATCAGGTTAAATCCGCTGATGGGCGCAGCTTATTACAACCGGGGCATTGAACGTGCAGGAACAAAAGACTATGTAAATGCGCTGGCAGATTATAACCGTGCCGTTCAGTTACTGGATGCTAAATCTGATCTTTTATTCAACAGGGCCATCGTAAAAGGGCAGCTGAAACAATTTGCTGCTGCATTAACGGATTATAATAAAGCCCTTCTGCTGGATCCATCCAATGCAGATCTCCTGTTGAACAGGGGTATTGTAAAAGTACTACTGAAAGATACTACGGGGGGCTGTGCCGATTTAAGGCGTGCTGCCGAACTGGGTAATTCATTTGCAGCGGCTGAAATGGCCAAATCCTGCAAATAGCCCTTTACACACTATTTAAAGCCACTTACATATATTAGGGATTTTTTAGGAATCCTTGTAATATATTGCATTCATTCCCTATTGATAGGGTATATAAATATAAAAAATCATTAATTATGAAAAAGCTTTTCATGTCTTTTGCGTTGCTTTTAGCCGCAGCGGTTACACTTAATGCACAAACTGCAGATGAAATCATTGCAAAGTATATTACTGCAATTGGTGGTGCGGATAAATGGGCTAAGATCCAGTCTATCAAAGTAGAAGGTAATATAGAAGTGCAGGGCCTCGAAATTCCTTTTACCATGCAGGGTGTTCAGGGTAAAGGCGTTCGGATAGATGCTGAATTTCAGGGACAAAAAATCATTGATATTACCACACCAACAAACGGGTGGGGACAAAATCCACTGGCTGGAAAACCAACGCTGAGCCCAATCTCTGCAGAAGAGCTGAAAGTAAAACTGGATGAACTGGATATTCAGGATGCATTTGTTGATTTTAAAACAAAGGGTTCTACGGTAGAATTTCTGGGTAAAGACGAGGAAGATGGCAATGAGTATTTTAAAATTAAAATGTCTACTAAAAACGGCAATGACAAAACTTATTTTTTTGATACCAAAACCAATCTGATCTATAAAATTGAGTCTGTTGTAAAGCAGCAGGGACAGGAAATGAAAAATGCAGTAAAGATGCTCGATTACCAGGCTGTTGAATACGGAGTTAAAATTCCGTTCAAGCAGGATATGGGAATGATGATGCAGGTGAGTAAAAAAATAACCATCAACCCAACTATCGACGAAAATATTTTTAAAGGAAACTAGACATATGTCATTAAAAATCAATTGCTATCTGTTATTGCTGCTGGTAGTTACAGCAGCGTCGGCTCAAACCAGTATCAACTCTTCTCATTTTCAGGTAATGGGTGCCCGTGCATTGGGGCCTTCTACCATGAGCGGAAGGATTACTGCAATTGAAGGAATCACTGTTGAAGGGCAGGTCAATCTCTATATTGGCACTGCTGGTGGTGGCGTGTGGAAGAGCCAGAACGGTGGATTGTCTTTCAATCCGCTCTTCGATAAATATTGTCAGTCTATTGGTGCGCTGGCAATTGAGCCGGGTAATGCAAAAGTGGTGTATGCCGGAACCGGAGAGAGTAATACCAGAAACTCTGTATCTATCGGGGATGGATTATACAAAACTACAGACGGCGGTAATAACTGGCAGAAGATAGGTCTGGACAGTACAGAGCGGATCAGCAAGATCATGATCGATCCTGCTGATAAAAAAACGCTCTATGTTGCTGCGCCGGGTCCGTTATGGAAATCATCTTCGCACAGAGGTTTATATAAAACAGTGGATGGTGGAAAAAGCTGGAATAAAATTCTTTTTGTAAATGATGAAACCGGATGTGCGGATATCGCCATGCATCCGGTAAAATCAGGAACCATGTTTGCTACTATGTGGCAATTCAGAAGAAAAGCATATGTATTCAGTTCGGGTGGTTCTGGAAGTGGCTTGTTTAAAACAACAGATGGCGGAAAAACCTGGAACAAAATTACCAAGGGTATGCCCGAAGGAGATCTGGGCAGAATAGTTGTTACTATTAATCCTTCTAAGCCTTCGGAAATACTGGCCATTGTGGAAGCAAAAAATCCGGGATTGTATATTTCTGAGGATGAAGGCGAAACCTGGAAAAAATTATCCGCCACAGAAAATATAACAGCCCGTCCGTTTTATTTCAGCACACTGGTCTATGATCCTAAAAATCCTAAAAGAGTATATCGTCCTGCATTTGATTTTGCCTTTTCCAATGATGGTGGTTATTCCTGGAACAATACTGTTATCGGTGGGGTAACTCCGCATTCGGATCATCATGCATTGTGGGTTAATCCCGATCATACAGACATGATGTACCTCGGAACGGATGGAGGGGTTTATCAAAGTATGAACAAAGGAACTTCCTGGCAGTTTTTAAATAGTTTACCGGTAGGTCAGTTCTACCATGTAAGTGTAGACAACAAATCTCCTTATAATATTTATGGTGGATTACAGGATAACAATAACTGGATTGCACCTAGTTCCTCAGCAGGCGGAGTAACTTCTGTAGACTGGAGAGGATTGGGTGGGGGTGATGGTTTCTGGGTTCAGCCCGATGCGGTTAACCAGCAGATCATCTATGCAGAATCACAGGGAGGAGAAGCTTACCGGGTAGATTTGTCTACCGGATTATCTTTTGGAATAAAACCTAAAAAACTGGCAGGTGATGATGACCATCGCTGGAACTGGAATACGCCCATTGTAACAGGTGCTTCTTCTCTGAAGTCTGCATCAGGCAAACCATTGAGCAATTTGTATATGGCTGCCCAATATGTATTCCGTTCCAGGGATAATGGAAGAAACTGGGAACGGATTTCTCCGGACCTGACCACCAATAATAAAGACAAACAAAACCAGGCCGAAAAAGCAGGCAGCATTACCGGAGACAATACAAGTGCAGAAAATCACTGCACTGTTTTTACCATTACCCAGCATCCGAAAAATGAAAAAATTATCTGGGCCGGAACGGATGATGGAAATCTGCAGCTAACTACAGATGGAGGTAAAACCTGGACCAATCAATCTGCCGGTATCTGGAAGGCAGGTGTTCCTGAAAATTCATGGATCAGCAGTATAGAAATTGCCGCGCTGAATCCGCAAAGAATTTATGTAACACTCGATAACCATATGTATGGCGACAATACTACCTATGCAGTAGTAAGTAATGATGGCGGTGCAACATTTAAGAAATTCAGTTCAGCTGAATTTACCGGTTTTGCACACATCATAAGGGAGGATCTGGTGAATGAAAAATTATTATTTCTCGGAACTGAAATGGGCTTGTTTATTTCATTAGACGGAGGAGCCAGCTGGATGCGCAGCAAGTACCAGAACATGCCCTGGTACAACCTGGTAAGGGATATTAAAATACATCCTCAAACGAATGATCTGATCATTGCCTCTCATGGAAGAGGTATTTATATCATGGATAATCTTCAGCCGCTTCGCGAACTGGTAAAGTCTGATCTTGAAAAAGAGGCTATACTTTATCCGATACAGTCCTTTAAGTATGATTATTCTGCACAGTATCCCCAGCCGGCACCGAATTTAACAGGATGGACTGGCGAGAACAGTACCATCGCCCCAACCATTTACTACTATTTAAATCAGAAAAGCAGTAACGCGGTAAAGATTGAGATCTATGATGCGCTTAATAAAAAAATAAAAGATGTAAACGGTACCGGATTAAAAGGATTGAATAAGGTATACTGGGGTTTGAATATCAATCCTCCCAAAGTTGCACTGGGAGGCTTTGTTGCTCAATCTTCTGTGTTGTATTCTGGTTTTATAAGTCCCAAGGTACCCGCAGGAAAATACAAAGTTGTTCTCAAAGCCAATGGCAAACAATATGAACAGTTCATTCAGATAGCAGCTAATCCTGCAAAAGGATTTAGTAATGAATCTATCGGCCGGTTGTATAAACAAGGCATGCGGTTATTTGATCTGCATGAAAAATTATATGTGCTGGTAGACTCTCTCGATAAAACAATTGCTTCATTAAATAAACAGGAAACAAAGGATACACTTGTAAAAGCAAAGCTGGCGAAACTGGATAGTTTTAAAAGAGAAATTGTGGAATTGAACCGTAAGTCTATTTTCTTTGACGAGTTTAAATACCGAAGAAAAGTGAGTGACCTTTATGTTGATGTGGCAACGGCGATAGAGCCTCTTTCCGCAAAACAGGAGGAAGGCATTACACTGCTAGAAGAAGAGTTTGTGGTATTCCGGCAACGGTTTTATGAATTGATTAAATAGTTATTGTACTGGCCGGATTTGTTCTGGCCAGTTTTATTTACAGGGAACCACCCGCAACCAATACAGCATCCAGCATAAGCTCTTTTACTGCAGTTGAGCCTGATATGCAGGCCATCATATGGGTGAAAGCCAGTTTGCCTAATTTATGTCCACTGGTTTCTACATAAGTGATCTCCGGATAAAATAATTTAGGAACAACTCCATTGCTGATACTGATGATTCCGATGTCTTCAGGGATATTGATTTTTTGGGTCTGTACAGCTTTCATGGCGCCAATGAGTAGTTCATCACTCATGCAAAAAAGTACATCGGGTAATTTTTTAGCGGACAATACCTCCGTGACGGTTTTTTCTGCTTCTTCCGAGTTAACGGCAAATTTTGCGATCAGTTTGGTGCCCGGTGCATTTTTTTTAATAGTGTCATCCAGTGCACTCAGTCTTCTTTGTGTGATAGACATGCGCGGATCTCCAAACAATGCAACAATATTTTTCTTTTTTGCAGCAATCATTGCTTCAGCCGCAAGGGAAGCCGCTCTTTCATCAGCCAGACATACCCTGAAAAGTGTATCGTCTTCCGGAACTATATCAAAGAATATAACCGGTATATCCTGTTCGATTAATTTTAAAAAATGAGTCAGGTTGCCGGTGCCGGGAGTGATGCAAGCAAATAATCCCATTACCCGGTTTTGTCTGAACAGTTTAATATTTTCTGTTTCAATGGCCGGATCGTTGGCAGTTTGCAGTATCATCAGTACATATCCGTTCTTTCTGCACTCTTCTTCCACCGATGCAATAAAGCTTTCATAGAAGTGATTAAAGATGGCAGGAACCATCAGTCCCATTACTTTACTGTTTCGGGTTCTTAAATGTACCGCAAATGCATTGGGCTCATAATCGAGTGTATTCGCCAGCTCCAGTACTTTTTCCCTGGTTCTTACTGATATATCGGGATGGTGTTTTAATGCGCGTGAAACTGTGGAAATACTGCAGCCCAGTGTTTCAGCTATCTTCTTCAGCGTCGTATTATGCATAAAACGGGTTTGATACAAGATAGAATATTTCAACAACAAATGTTTTCGCAAACGTTTGTTCCCTGAAAATGGGTCAATGACCTCCGCTATTCACCTCCAATCCACTAATTTAATGGTTCGATAGTTTGCTGTATTTAAACATTTAATGCATCGTTTTGCCGGTGCAGGTAGTCTATGTACAAAGAGTGCAAATCCGAAAAGAAAAGGGGTGGGTTGATTCAAATAATTATTTCTAAAATTTTAACAAAAATTTGTTTTAGTAATAAAAATGTGTATTTTGTACACGCTTAATAACCAGTAAACTGCCATTTTATGAATCTAAAGATGCTTGCCAAGCCCATATTATTGGGTGCTTTCGCTTGCTTGTTTGCGATTTTCTCGCAGGCACAAACAAAAACTGTCACCGGAAAAGTGACGGACTCTAAAGACGGATCACCAATGATTGGTGCTTCTGTAGTTGCAAAAGGAACCAATATCGGTACTCAAACCGGTGCAGATGGTACTTTTAAATTAACCATTTCTTCTACCATTACCAAACTGACCATTTCTTCAGTTGGCTACGGTTCTGTTGATGTGGATATCACCAAAACATCTACTGTAGGAGTTAAATTAACTTCCGCTGCTGATGCATTAAGTGATGTTGTTGTAATTGGTTATGGTACCAGAAAATCAAAAGACGTAACCGGTTCGGTTGCCCAGGTTACAGAGAAAGACTTTAACAAAGGTCAGATCTCTTCTCCTGATCAGCTTTTACAAGGCCGTACTGCTGGTGTTCTGGTTACTCCTGCAACTGGTGAGCCAGGAGCAGCTGCTACAATTAATATCAGAGGTACCGGTTCTATCAGTGG
>CALPNW020000110.1 GCA_943325035.2 Sphingobacterium thalpophilum
AAGCCGGCCATCATTCCAAGTATTGAGGGTTGGGCAATAGTGACCGGCTATAATACGATCATCATAGATGATGATGATCCATATGCACACGGATTTCAGGTTATTTAATGGTTGGGATTAATCTTATAAAAAGCGCTGATATTTGGGGGTGAAGCAGATATCACTGTTTGGTATCCAGCCAAACAAGAATGCAATTAATGAGTTATACGCTTCTTCAAATAGATGTACTGACCGCCTGCTTTAGGGAACATGGCACTAAACTCACCGTAACTTAGTGCAGCGGCAATGGTCATAAAACCAATAATCACCCAAACCATCGTTAACCTGCAAATAGCCGGGTAAAATGGTTCTCCAAATGGCTGCGCATACCGTTTCTGAACATTTCAGGGGTACCGGATTCTAAAATATCTACCAGCTCCTTGTGCGACACGAACATTTTCAACATGGGTTGTTTATTGAGCAGTCCGCTGTTGTGCACATAATCAAAAACAGGTAATAGCATTTTCTGAAACTTTTTCAGTGTTTCATTACCCGTTATTTCGTAGAGTTTGCCGTGAAAGGCAATCTCGTGTTCAATATTAAATAAATGGTATTGGGTGGCAGGCGGTTCGTCCGCCACAATTTTATGCAATGTAATCAGGTCTTCTTTGGTAATTCTTTGAAACAGCAAATCAGCCATTCCGATCTCCAAGACCAAACGTATTTCAAATATTTCCTTTAATGTTTCTGGTGCCAGTACATGCGGATTCATGCTTTTTGCCATCATCCCAAACAAGTCTGGGCTGGTGATAACAGACCCTTTTTTCTTTTTAGATTCTATGAGTCCTAAAATGCGCAATCGGGTAAGGGCTTCTCTGATCACTGTTCTGCTGACACCCAGCGCTTCTGCTAATTCAAGCTCTTTCGGGATTACATCACCCACCGAAAGTTTGCGCTTTTGCAACAGGTCCACCAGACTATTTTCCACCTTATCTACTAGAGAACTAGTGTCCATGGGTTTCATTTCTTGCTTGATATCTGCTAAGTCCATCCGATTATGTATTACTTAATTAACTTATTACAAAGTTAGGAAAAAATAAATCCAATTATCAATTAACCCATAATTGCTTATAAATCAATAGTATAGGTGCAATTTAAATTTATTTTGGAAAATAAAAAGAAAAGTTATTATTTTTATGTCATACATAATACGTTAATCAAAACTGCTTGTCATGAATCTAAACTGCTTTAAACTCTGTGTCGTTGCACTGCTAAGTTTGCTTTCCACAGCGTTATTAGCCCAAACCAAGAAAATTTCAGGAACCATTTTGAATGAATCAGAAAAACCTGTTTTGGGTGTTTCTGTTACCATCAAGGGTACCAAAACGGGTGTACAATCCAATGCACAGGGAGTATATACCATTGAGGCTGCCAAGGGTAATATCCTGGTTTTTTCGATGATTGGTTATTCAACGCGTGAAGTACCAGTTACCGACAAAGTAACCATTGATCTTTCCCTTTTGCCAACTGTCAGCGAATTGGAAGATGTTGTTGTTACAGGTTATGGTACCCAAAAACGAAAGGAAATAACGGGTGCTGTTGTATCTGTTAACCGCAAAGCTTTTGAACATTCGCCAACAACCAATGTGGCAACCGTACTGCAGGGAAATGCGCCAGGATTAAGGGTTCAGCAACGTACCGGTCAGCCAGGCACCTCCCCTTCTATTACATTCAGGGGTGGAACCGAATTTAGTGGTGGCGGTACACCGCTTGTGATCATCGATGGGGTGATAGTTCCATCATTGTATGGTTTGGATATCAATGACGTAGCCAGTATAGACTTATTGAAGGATGCCGCTACAACTGCCATTTATGGAGCAAGAGCTGCTAATGGAGTAGTATTGGTATCAACAAAAAAAGGTAAAAGAGGTAAGCCACAGGTTACTTATTCATACAGTAATACCACCAATTATATTCGTAAAAATCCATCAGAATATTTAAATGCTGAGGAGTATATCAGAATGAACCGTTTAGGTATTCAGGCCCGTTTCAGAGGAGATTCAATAGACAATAACATCAATGCAATGAATACCGATCGTAATCAATTGCTTGGTGCATGGGGATGGGCCGTAAACTCCGGTTGGAGAACCGATGTAGGTTTATATACCACTCAGTTATTGAACAGCCAAAATCGTTATTTGTTAAACGATTCAAGATGGAAACTGATGGTAGATCGAAATCCTTTCAACGTTGCCCAAACGGACAGTATGGTTTTTGTTGACCTGGGTGCAAGAGAGCGGGAGGCGATGATTCTTCAACAGAATAACACCAATGAGCATAATGTCAATTTCTCTGGTGCCAATGAGCAGGGTAACTATGCGCTTTCATTGGGATCTGTTAGTGATAATGGAATGATCATCGGATCTTCTTTAAAAAGGATGAATGTTAATTTTAACGGAGGACTCAATATTGGGGAAAGGTTAAAAGTAACTACCAATATCAGTGCATATAATGTTGAACAGGCCTTGCCTTACGGAGGTTTTGGAAATGTTGATCCGGAAGGTGGATCAGCTGGTGGATTGTTGCAGCGTTTTGTAGGTGTAGCTCCCACTGTCAGATATACGAACTATGCCACAGGAGAAGTTTTACCCGGTCCGAATGATGTTACTATAGGTAACCCGAATTACTGGAGCAATTTAACGGTAAACAATACCAACCAGCAACGATTCTTAGGGGGCGTAAATTTAGAATATACTTTATTGCCTTATTTGAAAATACTGGCAAGTGGTTCTGGTTATTATCAGTACACCAATAATAACTTTTTTACCAAAGCATTTCAGCAGGGTAACGGTGGAGCCTTCAATACCAACCGGGCTGCAAGTTTTAATACAACTAAAACAATGCAGTATACCACCAATGCCTTTTTACAGTTCAGTAAAAACTTTAAAGGGCATAGTATAACAGCATTAGCTGGTACAGAATTTTATGATTACAAAAACTATGTTACTTCCGGATTTTCACAGGGAGCTCCAACAGATTTGATTCCCTGGTTAGCTGCATCAACTCCTCCAAGTTTGCAGGGAACTACCATTATTAATCCGGCTGGTTCTTCTTCTAATTTTGACCAGTGGGAAAGAATTGCTTCTTCTATCGGCAGATTGAACTACTCTTATTTAAACCGTTATTTATTAACAGCGGTGGTAAGGGTAGACGGCTCAAGCAGACTTAAAAAAGGAAATTACTACGGTACTTTCCCGGGTGTTTCTTTGGGTTGGAATATGCATGAAGAAAGCTTTTACAAAAATTCTGTTGTATCAAAATATATCAACAGAATTAAGCCAAGATTAAGTTATGGAGTAAATGGTAACGTCAGTTCATTGGGTTATTTTGCCACATCACAGGTATATAACAACGCCGGAACATACAATGGCCTGGGAGGTACTTATGCGGCCTCGTATATCAATTCTGATGTAAGATGGGAGCGTACCAATAGCTTGAACTTTGGATTGGATGCTGGATTCTTAAATGAGAAAATCACTTTAACTGTAGATTATTTTGTTAGAAATGTATTTGATAAACTGGCTGGTTTAAATATTTCTTCTCAAACTGGTTTTGGAAGCTTTACTACCAATCTAGGTCAATTACAAAACAAAGGGATAGAAATTGCGGTTGATGCAAAAATCATAGAAGCTAAAACCAACAACGGGTTTAGCTTATCTGTAGGTGCAAACTATTACCACGTTAGAAGCTATGCAAAAAAGCTTCCATTTAACGGGCTGGACGGAAACAGAACAAGTGGCTTCTTTGTATGGGATCCAAACAAACCCGGACAACAGCTATATGTGGGTGGCCTGGTAGAAGGTCAGCGTATAGGATCAGACGAGGTTTGGGCTCCTAAATGGGATGGTATTTATTCCGACCCTTCAACAATTGTTAAAGACGCCAATATTTTCAATGCATTCCTGCCATATACCAATAAGCGTATCAAGCAATTGGGAGATGCACAATGGCATCAGGTGAATGTAAATGATACAATTGATAGCCGCCAATTTGTATATGTGGGCAGAACTACACCACAGCACATGGGAGGATTTAATATCAGCAGCTCATTCAAGGGTATCCGTTTATATGCCGGATTTGATTATGCATTTGGATTTGTTGTACTGAACAATCAGATCGTAAGAGGCTTAAGTCAGGTTCAGGGTTCTCAAAACTCTACCACAGATGTTTTAAATACATGGACTCCTTCTAATCCAACTGCAACCATGCCAAGATACTATTGGGCAAACCAGGGTAGAAACTATGCAACCGATGCAAGTGGAAATAACCCTGCTGCTAACTTATGGGAGAAGGGAGATTATATTATGCTGAGAGAATTGACTTTAGCATATGATCTGCCAACAGAAATCATGAGCAGATATCTGGGTAACAGAATAAAAGGTCTTAGTTTAAATGTTACAGGAACCAATTTATTTTATCTCACTGGTTATAGTGGAAACTTCCCTGAAGTAGGTGGAGTAGACCAGGGTAAATTCCCTTTACCCAAGCGATTGACCATTGGCTTAAGAGTAACTTTATAATTGTTTGTTCAACAATAAAACTTAGTTAAATGAAATACAATAAAATATTTATAACAGGAGCGCTCTTATTGACGCTGGGTGTTCAATCCTGTACCAAAAAATTAGACGAAGTTGTGCCGCAAAGCAGTATCAGCAAAGACCAGGCATTAAAAGATCCCAATGCAGCCAGAACCTTATACTATGGCGTTTACGGATTGTTAAGAAACTACAACAATACTATTTATCAGTTGGGCGAAATGCGTTCAGATATCTGGGTAGATGGATTATTTACTGAATCGGTAGATGGGGGCGCGCAGGATTTATACAGACATAATATCTCTGGTCTTAACGTACCGTTTACCAACTGGGCAGGATTTTATAACCTTATTTACAACTTTAATAATGTTATCAGGATCATGCCGCAAACGCCATTGCCTGATGCGGAGAAAACGAAAATCCTGGCAGAAGTATATGGGTTAAGGGCATATGTGTATTATTCAATGCTAAGAACTTGGGGTGCGGTTCCGCTGAATACAGAACCGGTAGAAACGCTCAACAATACGGCAGAAACTTATAAGCCAAGAACGGGTGCAGATTCAATCATGATTCAGGTTAAAGCGGATATAGCCAAGTCATTGGAATTATTTGGATCCGTAAATACCATTTCCAGCGACAAGCGCGTAGTTTGGAGCAGGCTGGCTACCCAGGTATTAAAAGGAGATGTGTTTGTATGGTCTGGAACCCATATGGGGGGCGGAAATACCGACATGACCACAGCAAAAGCTGCATTACAGGAAGTGGCCAATCTGCAGGGTGCTAATTTGGATCTGCAGGCCAATTATGCGGATATATTTGATCCTACAAAAAAAGTAAATAACAAAGAAATCATTTTTGCCATTAACTATGAGTTACAGCAGGCGCAGATGGGCTTCTTTGGTAACTTTATGGTGAACTCTATTCAGGCAAATACATTATCATTTGCGCAGGCAGCAACGCCAACAGTTTCCTCTGTTTATCCTTATGTAAACGGTGCTAACAGAGTAGGGATGAATCAGACAATGATCAGCCGTTTAACTGCTGGTACTGCTGATCAGCGAATTAGCAATACATTCAGGGTAATGTATTCCAATGCCTCACCTTTTGCTGTAAGAGGGGTGATGTTAACTAAATTTATCGGAACAACAGCCGGTACCTCTCAGGTATACAACAGCGACTATCCGATTTATCGGTATGCCGATGTATTGTTGCTGCTGGCCGAAGCTAAAGCGAAGTTGGGAGAAGATCCTACAACAGAAATCAATGCCATCCGAAGAAGAGCTTATGGAGCAGGATTTACTCCATTTGTCAATAGCGGTCAAACAGCCAGCATGAACGCTATTTTAGACGAATACCTGAGAGAATTTGTAGGAGAAGGAAAGCGTTGGTGGGCTTTACGCAGAGCTGGAGATGCATATGTATATGCAAATCTGAATCCAACCTATTTTAATCCGGCCAGTACAGCCAAATTCTTACTTCCACTTTCATTATCTATGTTAAATGCCGATCCTTTATTGGTGCAAACAAAAGGATATTAAAATAGGGTATTTAAGCAATCATAAGAGGTAGTTTTGATTAACAAGGGACAGTAAAATGTCCCTTGTATTTCTTTATTTAAATTTTGGAATAATGTTACAGAAGCATTTACAAGGATTGATAGCTGCTCCTTTTACGCCAATGCATCCAGATGGCTCATTAAACTTAGCAGTGGTTCCTTCTTATTATGCAATGCTCAGGAATAATGGAGTTGCGGGTGCTTTCATTTGCGGTTCAACCGGCGAAGGAGTTTCATTAACAATTACCGAAAAAATGGCCGTTGCAGAAGCCTGGGCTTCCTGTACTAAAAATGATTCTGGTTTTACAACAATACCATTGTTGGGTGGAAGCTGTATAGCCGATGCGCAAGCATTGGCAAAACACGCAGAAGCTATTGGATTAGATGCTGTTGCTTTTACATCACCTTGTTATTTTAAACCAGCTAATGTAGACATGTTAGCTGCCTGCTGCAGCGAAGTTGCTTCGGTAGTGCCGAATATGCCATTTTATTATTACCATATACCTGTATTAACAGGAGTAGGATTTGCCATGTATGATTTGCTGAAAGCAATAGATGGTAAAATCCCCAATTTTGCAGGTATAAAATATACCCACGAAGACTTTATGGATTTTCTTACCTGTCTTCATTTTAAGAACAGGCAATATGATATGGTATGGGGAAGGGATGAAAATATGTTGCCTGCATTAGCCATCGGCACAAAGGCATCTATAGGAAGTACTTATAATTATGCAGCTCCTCTCTACCATGCATTAATTGAAGCCTTCAATAAGGCGGATCTGCCAAAAGCACAAATGTTACAGCAGAAGTCAATAGACATGATCAGATTATTGGGTAAGTATGGAGGTATTGCTACCGGTAAAGCCTATATGAAAATGATTGATTTGGATTGTGGTACATTTAGGTTGCCGGTAACAAATATGGATAGCGCCAATTTTGAACTGTTTAAAAATGAAGTTGCATCAATTGGCTTTGCTGATTTCTGTAGTAAGTAAACTTTTGGTACAAATGTGGTGACATGAATCAATGCCAGGTATTATTAATTTCACTTTGTATGTTATTAACTGTTCCGGGAACAGCACAGCCTGCTATGCCTGTTTCTGTACAATTTAAAATTGCTGCGGAACTGCCTGCCGAAAATGGCATGAAACAATCACTGGGTTTTGCCGGAGCTGTAGCAGGAACAAATAATAATCTTTTATTTATCGGAGGCGGGGCTAATTTTCCCAAAGGCATGCCATGGCAAGGTGCCCCAAAAATTTATTATGCTTCTTTGTTTGTTTATGCACTGCAGAAAGATAAAATGCAGTTACTCAAACAATCATTTACACTTCCGGAAAACATCGCTTATGCTGCCTCCTGCAGCATACCGGAAGGTGTCCTTTTTGCTGGCGGAGAAAATGAACATGGCTTAAGTAATAAAGTTTGGTTAATCCGCTGGGATTCAGCCAAAGAACAAATAGCTTTTAATGAATTCCCCCCGCTTCCGGTGGCAATCACCAATGCAGCAATCACTTCAGCAGGTCACCACATTTATATTGCAGGTGGGGAACTGTCTGCCATCGCATCTTCCCAATTACTTACCCTGGATTTAAGGAATATACAGGCAGGATGGAAAAGATTAGCTGAAATTCCTTATCCTGTTTCACATACTGTAATGGTAGCATCTCTCCGTAAAGGAGGCGGGCAGATTTTTTTATGTGGAGGAAGAAAGAAAAATACCAATGGCATCAGTGAATTATATTCCAATGTGGCTGTTTATGATATTGGAAGCAATCAATGGAAAGCAGCAGCACCTTTACCCTATGCATTAAGTGCGGGAACAGGAATACTATATGATAAAGATAATATACTGATGTTTGGAGGTGATAAAGGAATCGTTTTTCATGAAGTAGAAACGCTGATTTCCGAAATCCAGACCGAAAAAAATGAAGAAAAAAAGCAGGCTTTGATTCTGAAAAAAAACGGGCTTCAGATAACTCATCCGGGGTTTAGCAAAGAAATACTGCTGTATAATATCAAACAGAATACCTGGACAATAACAGATACCATTCCCTTTGCTGCACCAGTTACTACCATTGCATTAAAATGGAATTCGGAGATCATTATACCCACAGGAGAAATAAAAGCAGGAATAAGATCTCCTTATATTTTAACCGCCCATATTGTACAAAATCATCAATGATCCAATCAAAAAAATATCCATGGATAGTAGTGGCCTTGCTCTGGGTAGTGGCGCTGTTCAATTATATGGACAGGCAAATGCTCAGTACCATGAAGTCTTCTATACAAATAGATATTCAGGAGCTGCAGTCTGCAACAAATTTCGGGTATTTAATGGCTGTATTTCTATGGGTCTACGGATTCATGAGTCCTTTGTCGGGTATGATCGCCGACAGGCTCAATAGAAAATGGCTGATTGTAGGAAGTTTATTTGTGTGGAGTGCCATCACATTTGCTATGGGCTTTGCGCAAACATTTAATCAGTTGTACTGGCTTCGTGCATTAATGGGTATCAGCGAAGCATTGTATATTCCAGCAGGCCTTTCCCTTATTGCAGATTATCATTCCTCCAAAACAAGATCGCTCGCTATTGGCATTCATATGACAGGTTTGTATATGGGCCAGGCATTGGGTGGCTTTGGAGCTACTATTGCAGCGGAGTTTTCCTGGCAGCATGCGTTTATTAGTTTCGGTTTAACAGGTATTATTTATTCAGTAGTATTAATTGCCTTTTTAAAAGATAAAAAAGCACTACCTGATACGAATCAAGCAACCGTAAATAAACGGGTTTCATTCTTTAAAGGCTTAGCCGCTTTATTTACCAATATCTCATTTTGGGTAATTCTATTTTATTTTGCTGTTCCCAGCTTGCCTGGCTGGGGCATAAAGAATTGGTTGCCCACTTTATTCTCACAAAATCTTGGTATTGAAATGTCTAAGGCAGGCCCTCTGTCTACCATTACTATTGCAGCATCTTCCTTTTTAGGGGTACTGTTCGGAGGTATACTTTCAGATAAGTGGGTACAGAAAAATATACGTGGAAGAGTTTACACCAGTGCCATCGGGCTGGCATTAACCATACCAGCGTTGCTCTTTATTGGTTTAGGACATACATTATTATATTTAATAGGAGCCGTATTTTGTTTTGGCTTTGGCTATGGCATGTTTGATGCCAATAATATGCCCATTCTATGTCAGTTCATTTCTTCCAGACACCGGGCAACTGCTTATGGTCTGATGAATATGACAGGCGTTTTTGCTGGGGCATTTATAACCAATTGGCTGGGTAAATCCAGCGATGCAGGAAACCTGGGTAAAGACTTTGCCATGATGGCAATAGTGGTGATAGTGGCATTGGTTATTCAATTAACGGTGTTAAGACCCCAAAAAAATGAATTTGTTGAGGCCTAAAATAAACTTATGAAAAAAAAGTTGTGTTATTATTTGATACTCCTGGTAGTGATGGGAAGCATCGGCTGTTCAAAAAAATCGATGGCATCC
>CALPNW020000111.1 GCA_943325035.2 Sphingobacterium thalpophilum
CTGTTGCTTACCCCTGTGATTACAAAGTGATCGATGCCCGTTTTTCTCCAGAAGACGCCATTATTCCTGATGTCAAACTGCTGAAAGACTGGCAATACCTGATTAAAGAATTTATTGGAGTAATGGCATATCGCATAACCGGAAAATTATAGCGCTACAGCTGATTACCAAATGCAATCAGGTAAATGGCAACCGCTGAAAGCAACACGCCCAGCCAATTGATCAGTGATAATTTCTCTTTAAACAAAACCGCTGCAACCAGTGTACTGAAAAGAACAATTCCCATATTATTCATTGGGATACTGGCACTGCTCTCCCAGGGGCTGGATTTTAAAAACCGAATCAGGCACCAGATAGAAAAATAATTAGGAATGCCAATCAGTACCCCGGCAAAAATATGCTTCCACTCAAATGTTCTTTTCTTCAGCCCATACTGAACCAGCAGAATACTTAAGCCGATAACCGCTGCAGAAAAAAATCCACTGATCAGGTATGCATTGCTGTTTTCACTGGTCACATAAGTTTGTTGTACATGATTGATCAGTGCATCCAGCAATCCGCTTCCTATAAATAAAACCAGTGGTAACAGGTATTTCAGCGCCCCTGCATCCGCACCGGCTGAACCATCATTTTTTGGAGAAGGAAAGCAGGTCAGTAACACTGCAACCAATGCAAATACTACCCCGGTCAGCTTCCAGCCCGTAACTGATTCATTGTATAGATAAACCGACAATACCACCGGAATAATCAGTGATAATTTATTGGCAACAGATGCTGCTGCCACCCCTATTTTTTGAGTGGTGATGCCAATGATATTAAAGATAGAAACAAATAAAACACCCATTACACAGGCCCATCGAAACCAGGGCGTGGCAATAGCTGCAGCATTGATTGGAAATGACCCATTCACTAAAGAACCGGTAATTACACAGGTGATGTAATTAAAAACGATGGCGGGAAATACAGGAATATTGAATTTTTCACAGGCTTTAAAAGCCAATGTGAGGTAACTCGTAAGAATAATGCTTCCTATCAGATAAATCATAGCCGGTAAAAATAGGCAATATGATCTTCCAACAACTGCTCTTCCTTAATAAATAAATAATCCTTCAAAACCGGAGCTGCAAGCCCCTCTTTAATTGTTAATGAAGTATTGGTGATGACTCTTGCTTCATCCCAGAGGCCTGCATCAATAAAACTTTGCAACAGTTTTGCACCACCTTCCACCAGAATACTCAGCAACTGTCTTGAATAAGCATCTTCAAGAATTTCTACAAGTACCAATTTTTCATTCGATATTTTTTTAAAAATCACCGCTCCTATCGTTGCTTCTTTCCGGTAATTGTACATGACTACCGGATGCTCATCGGTAAATAACCGTAAGCTTTCCGGTAACCGCAACCCGGTGTCAATGACCATTCTCATGGGTGGTTTACCTTTCCATAAACGGTTATTTAACGCAGGATCATCGAGCAGTGCAGTGTTGGTGCCCACCAAAATAGCGGCTTCTTCCGACCTCCAGCGATGAACAACTGTGTTGGTAAATTCATTACTGATCAGCAATCTTTCAGCATTAACTGCAGTGTCTGCTGCAATTTTTCCATCCGCCGTTTGCGCCCATTTCAAAATAATATACGGTCGCTTTTGCAGATGGAATCTAAAAAAACGTTTATTCAGATCCAGGCATTCTTTTTCAAGCACCCCTTCAATTACTTCAATACCGGCATCCTTCAGCCGTTCAATGCCTTTCCCGTTCACACAATCAAAGGGATCTCTGCAACCAACTACTACTTTTGAAACACCTTTAAGAATGATCAGATCTGCGCAGGGTGGTGTTTTTCCAAAATGTGCACAGGGTTCCAGTGATACATACAGGACCGATTGGTTCAGACAATGGAGATCTTCTTCTGCCACCGAACTAAAACAGTTCACTTCGGCGTGTGGCGATCCAAACAGTTGGTGGCACCCCTCGCCAATAATCCGGTTTTGGTAAACCAATACAGCACCTACCATGGGATTGGGCGCAACACTACCCGCTCCTTTTAAAGCAAGCGCTATGCACCGGGTCATATATTGTTCATGAATTCCCATCGTTACAGAATACACGAAATTACCAAATCATAGGTACATTGCAGCATGACTTTGCAGGAAGGGAAACAAACAATCATCAACTCCATCAGCTCATTATACGATGGGCGGGAATCGGGCAATATTGCTTCATTGCTGGTTGAATGGATTACCGGAAAGGGCAGGATTGATCAGCTGCTGGACAAACAACAGCTACTGACAGACAATGAGAGAACGGTTTTAATTAATGCGGCGCAAAGGCTTGGGACAGGAGAACCGGTACAGTACATTGTAGGAATAGCCTGGTTTATGGGGCTCCCTTTTAAGGTAACTCCTGATACGCTGATCCCAAGGCCAGAAACAGAAGAATTGGTAGAATGGATGATCCGAGATCTGCAGGAACAGGGGAATCCGCCACTTTCTGTGCTGGAGATAGGAACGGGATCAGGCTGCATTCCAATCAGTCTTAAAATCAAAGCACCCGGTTTATTGGTGCAAACCGTTGATATCAGCGGGGGTGCAGTTGAAGTGGCCAGGGAAAACGCCCTAAAGTTAAATGCCGCAATAGAAATTATCCAAATGGATTTTCTGAATCCCACCAACCGGACGTTATTGAAGCCTGTTGATATGATCGTGAGCAACCCTCCTTATATAAAAGAAAACGAACGGGCATCTATGCACCTGAATGTGCTGAACTATGAACCAGCCGGAGCATTGTTTGTTCCTGATAATGATGCATTGATTTTTTACCGGGCAATCAGAACCTACTCAGAAAGCAGTTTAAAGCCAATGGGAAGTATTTATCTGGAGATCAACGAGCAGTTGGGCAATGAGGTACTTGAACTTTTCAATGATTCAGTATTTCAGGCTGTGCTTAAAAAAGACATGCAGGGGAAAGACAGAATGATCCGTGCAGTGAAGCGGATTTAATTACTTACTCCGCTATTGTCTACCGCCATTACCGGAGTGGCTCCCAGTTTTTTAATAACCTGCATTACTTTAATAGCTGTTCCAAGATGTGCAGTACTGTCTCCGTTGATTACCACCGAAGGCTTGTCGGTTTCTTTAGCCAAAAATAGTCTGAGCTTAGGTTCCAGTTCCTCCAGTGTAATTTGTTCTGCCCCTATATAAAGCTGTTGAAATTTATCGACCGTAATTACAACGGACTGTTTAGATTTTGTATCCGCTTTTGCTTTTGGATTGGATACTTTAATAACGTTGGGGTTAGCCAGTGTAGAAACAATCAGAAAGAACAGGAGCAATATGAATAATATATCATTCAATGCACCGGTGTGCACTTCGGGATGGGTTCTGAATCTTTTGCGGATATTCATATTTGGGTAATACAGTAAGTTCTACTAATATTTATCTGGTTGGTTCCTGCAACACGTCAATAAAATCTGCGCTGGCTGCTTCCATTTTATTGGCTGTTTTATCGATCTGCGTACTTAAAAAATTATGCCCTACATACGCAATCAAGCCAATGATCAGGCCTGTTGCAGAAGTGATCATTTTAGTATAAATACCACCGGCAATTGTATTCAAGGTATACTCACCGGTAGAAGAAATACCATAAAACAACTGCACCATTCCAATGATCGTTCCAAGAAAACCAAACATTGGCGCAATACCGGCAATCAGAGACAGTACAGACAGGTTTCGTTCCATGCTGTACATCTCCAGCTTGCCCACATTCTCCATGCTTTTTTCTATAGCGTCAATTGGTTTTCCGATACGCTGAATCCCCTTATCAATCATTCTGGCAACCGGATTATCGGTATTTTTTGCAACACTTTTTGCGGCCTGAACATTTCCTGAAAGGATATGATCGCGAATGACACCCATAAAATTAGCCTCTATTTTAGACGCTTTCCGGATAGCAATCAACCGTTCAATAAAAACAAATATGGCAGCAATCAACAGCAGATAAAGCGGATACATGATCCATCCTCCTTTATCCAGCAAACTCCACAGCGATATTTTTTCTGATGTGGTTGTTACTGCAGCAGCAGCTTTTTGTAACGTATCTACCTGCAAAAAATAAAACATCGGGGTAATAATTTTAATAGCTGATTGTATAACCATACAAAAGAAAGCATGTAGCGCCAATAAAACGCATCGGGTTACATTATTTAAGAAAGCTTTTACAGATCAGGCTACTCTTTCCCTTTTTCCTTCATCTGCATCATGGCCATGATCTGCTTCATACTGTTCTGCATTCCATCAGGGCTGCCATCCAGAAAAATAACATTTCCTTTTCCGTATTCAGCAAAATTCTTAACCGCTTCTGTCCACATACTGAAGAGGATCACATTGGTATCCAGGTTGGCCTGTTTCATCTGCTCTGCAGCCTGGCTCATCCCCTTGGCCACTTCCTCCCGGAACAACGCCACACCCTGGCCCCTGAGCTTAGCCGCTTCTCTTTCAGCTTCCGCCGCTATTTTGATAGCATTACCTTCTGCTTCTGCTCCTTTGGTTTTAGTAATCAGCAATGCCTGCCCTTCATTCTCTGCAGCTGCCTTCAAGTTATTGCTGGCAACCACCCTGCTCATACTCTCCATGATCTGCTGATCGAATGTAATATCATTGATCTGAAGATCCTGTAAATGGTAGCCCCAGCTTTCGAGGGACTTGTCTATCTGGTCTTTAACAAACTCTACTATCTCTCTTCTGAGCAATAATATTTCTGCCTGTTTTTTAGTAGCTACAAAAGCCCTGATAGAACCTTCAACCGTTCTGATCAACGCCTGCATCAGATCCTTATCACTGATAAATTTGAATGCCACATTTTTAATACTCTCTTCGTCCTGATTAATCACAGAATAAAGCAACATACTTTTGAAATATACATTGGCCTGATCTACAGTAACTGCCTGAAACTCCAGTTCAACAGATCTGTTCTGTATGCTGATACTTTTATAGACCTGTTCTAAAACCGGAATTTTAAAATTAAGTCCGGGGCGAAGTATGCGCCTGTACTTACCAAAAAGTGTGATGACTGCAATTGAACCCTGATTCACCGTTACCAATCCGGAGAAAATGATGAAGATCAATACAATCAACCACCAGAAATTCATTAAGAATGCCATAATCGATTATTTATAATTTAAAGATACAATCTATTTATACCTGTTAATGCTTTTCTTCCCAAACCTGAACCAGCAGCACCAGGGCCTCTACTGCCCTTTCCATATCGGTTACACCAACCCATTCATGTTTACTGTGAATGGCCTGCATACCTGTGAATATATTGGGGCAGGGTAATCCCAGGAAGCTCAGTCTGCTGCCATCTGTTCCTCCTCTGATGGGCTCGTTGATAAACGGCAGGCCCGCTCTCCGGTAGGCCTCCTCTGCATATTCTACCACAAATGGAAACTGGCTGAGAATCTCTTTCATGTTCCGGTATTGTTCCTGTACCGAAAAACGGAAAGTAGCACCTTTAAATTCAGCGATCACTTCTTCTGCAATTTGATGAAGTACTGCTTCATGTTCGGCAAGTCTGGCAGTTTCAAAATCCCTGATCAGAAAATCAATAGTGGCTTTTTCTGCCAGCCCTTCTATTCGCAATGGATGAATAAATCCAGCCCTTGCTTCGGTAGATTCCGGAGACAGCCATGCTTTGGGCAGGCGGCTCAATATTTCACCGGCAATTTTTAAAGCATTCACCAGTTTACCCTTCCCATCACCGGGATGCGCAATCACTCCGTTGATGGTAATGGAAACCCCATCTGCACTGAATGTTTCATCTTCAAAACTACCCAGCTTACCGCCATCCAGTGTATAGGCAAACTGAGCTCCCAGTTTTATAAAGTCCAGCTTTTCTGTACCCCTTCCTACTTCCTCATCGGGTGTAAACAAAATTTTTATGGTGCCATGCTGTACAGAGGGATTGCACACCAGATACCGGGCAAAATCCATGATGATGGCAATACCCGCTTTATCATCCGCCCCCAATAAAGTAGTACCACTTGCGGTAATAATATCCTTTCCGATGTGTTCTTTGAGATAGGGATATTTTTCGGGGCTGATGATCTGGGTTGCATCATCAGGCAAACAAATATTTTTACCATCATAATTTTTATGGAGCAATGGCTTGACCTCCTTACCACTGCAATCTGGTGCCGTATCAATATGACTGCAGAAACAAACAACCGGCATTTGTTTTTGCGAAGTAGCAGGTATGGTGGCATACACATAACCAAAGTCATCGGTTTCCACTGCGGCAACACCCATTTCCCTTAGTTCCTTTGCCAGTAAAACAGAAAGGTCTTTCTGATTGTCTGAACTGGGATGCAGGTTTGAATCGGGGTTACTCTGGGTATCTATCTGAACATACCGCATCAACCGCTCTGCAACCGAAGGAATATAATTTACCAGCATGCTATTGTTTTGCACAAGATAATATTAGTTGGCGGATCCTGTTGCAAGTATGGTTTTGATTGTTTAAATTGGAGTAACCAAAAACAACCTTCATGAAAAAATCAATCATTGGTTCGCTGGCAGGCGGGGTAATTCTGTTTTTATGGCAATTCCTTTCCTGGACCGCACTCGATCTTCACAGAGCTGCGCAGGAATACACACCCAAACAAGACACCCTTCTGGCCGTTCTTGGGGCCAGTCTGGAAAAAGAGGGTGGTTATTACTTACCGGGTGCTCCAAAAGGCACATCATTTGAAGAAATGGAGAAGCTGGCTGCTGAAAATATTGGCAAACCATGGGTATCCATTCAGTACCACAGCAAGATGGAATACAATATGGGAATCAATATGGCCAGAGCATTTGCAGTAGATGTTTTACTGGTGTGGATGCTGATATGGCTACTGGGGAAATTTGCCAAAAATGATTTTACCACTACGCTTTTTTCGTCGCTGATTGTTGGGATTATTGTTTACCTCAACAGTGCTTACACAAGCCATGTATGGTATCAGATATTCGATATCAGGGCGTTTCTGATAGATGCAATTGTAATGTGGGGACTTACAGGCATCTGGCTGGGCTGGTGGCTGAACCGCAAGGAATCATAACAAGGTCTTAATTATCTTATCAATAAAAACAGGGTTTGTAGTATCCTATCTCTAGAGAGGAACACTATAAACCCTGTTCAATTAAGTAAACTGTTCTTTTACGGAGTAATGATGAGAGAAGCAGGCGCTTCAATAGCAACCAGTTCCAGATCAAATACCAGTTCTTCTCCTGCTAAAGGATGATTGGCATCTAAAATAACAACGGCATCCTTAACTTCTACAATCACTACCGGAAAATTTTGTCCGGAGCCATTGCTCATATTTAACTGCATGCCTACTTCTGCAACCATATCGGCCGGAAAACGATCTTTTGGAAACTCCATGATCATTTCTTCCTGCTTAGGACCATATGCCTGATCAGCAGGTATATTGATTGTTTTTTTCTCACCAATGGTCATTCCGGTAACGCCATCGTCAAATCCGGCGATTACCATTCCACCACCTATTTCAAATTCAAGTGGTTCTCTTCCCTCAGAAGAATCGAATGTATTTCCGTTGGTTAACTTTCCGTGATAATGTACTTTTACTTTATCACCTTTTTTTGCTTGTTGCATGATAATTGATTGTGTTTACAGCCGGCTGAATGTTTGGCTTAAAGCGTCAAAAGTACAATCCCTGAATTAAAAGCTCAATTATTTTTCCCTAACATCCCGTTAAGATATCAAATACATATAATATATTTAATATATTAAGCAGCAACAGCTACTTCGCTTTACATTTGCAGCACAATGACCAATCAAAAGAGTTCCGGCCTTCGTATTATTTTTATGGGAACACCCGAATTTGCCGTGGCATCTCTGGATGCACTGGTGACTGCTGGTTACCAGATTGTTGGCGTGGTAACAGCACCCGACAAGCCTGCCGGAAGAGGTATGAAACTAACAGAAAGTGCAGTAAAAAAATATGCAGCTGAAAAACACCTTCCTGTTTTACAGCCCGAAAAATTAAAAAATCCGGATTTTATCAACGAACTGCAACAATTAAAAGCAGACCTGCAGATTGTGGTTGCATTCAGAATGTTACCGGAAATTGTCTGGAATATGCCACCAATGGGCACTATTAATGTTCATGGCTCATTACTTCCCGATTACAGAGGCGCAGCCCCGATTAACTGGGCAGTGATCAACGGCGAAAAAGAAACAGGAGTAACCACTTTTAAATTAAAACACGAGATAGATACCGGTAATATTTTATTGCAGGCAAGAATACCAATCGGAGAAGATGAAACTGCAACAGAGGTACACGACCGCATGAAAATAGCCGGTGCAAATCTGCTGGTAAAAACCATTCAAGAGCTGGAAGCAGGAACCTTGCAGGACCAGCCACAGGAACAAAGAAAAGATCCCAAACATGCCCCAAAACTTTTTACCAGAGATTGTGAGATCAACTGGAATAATTCTGTATCAGCTATCCACAACCAGATCAGAGGCCTGTCTCAGTTTCCGGGTGCATTGACCCGGCTTGATGAAAAAATCTTAAAGGTTTACAGAAGCCAGAAAGAAATGATACAGCACCATGAACCTGCCGGCACCGTTTTATGCGATGGAAAAACCTATTTAAAATTTGCCTGCACAGACGGATACCTGCACATAAAAGAACTTCAACTGGAAGGAAAGAAAAGAATGCTGACAGAAGATTTTTTAAGAGGCTATAAGCCTGAAAATCTACAATAAGCTATTGGGTAATAGCTGCTTTCAGTTCTTCTAAACTTACAATACCTTTTTTTCTCCAGGTTTCTTTGCCGTCTTTAAATACAATGAAAGTAGGAAGCGATTCGAAGTTGAGCGATTTCATTACGGTGATGTCATTGCCGCCATCCACTTTAACAAGTGTATAAATATCTTTTAGGTCGGCCTTCAGTTGTTGCAATACCGGCTCCATCTTAACACATGGCGGGCACCATTCTGCGCCTATATCCACCAATGCAATTTTAGTTCCCTTGATCATAGATTCAAATGCGGCTATAGAAAGTTCGGCAACCACCTGAGCAGCAATCACCGGCTTGCCTTCCATTTTCCAGGAAGACATTCCACCACTTAAGTTGTATACTTCTTTAAAGCCCTGACTCAGCAGCAACTCCATGGCCTGTCCACTCCTTACACCGGACGCACAGTATAATAAAACAGGAACTGATTTATTAAGATATTGCGTTCTGTCTGCAAACTGTGCTTTATCGAGCCAGTCTGCCTGCAATGCATTTTTTAAATGTGCATTACGGTATTCTGCAGCCGTCCTAACGTCCAGTACCTGCACTTTTGGGGCAGACAGTTTTTTTTCAAACTCAGTTATAGACAATACACCACTATTGGTCTGAGCCTGATCGGCTGACTGACTATTGGTATTGCAGGACAATGCAAAAATGGCAACAAATAAAAGCGATAAAATTTTCATATTATTGATAATAAGTAATGTTCACTGAAAAAATATTTTCTGTAATGCCCAATGCAGCTGATGCTGCATTACTCATGCGAAGCAGCAAGCCTTCGCTTCCTTTTGTTTCGGGTAATGCTCCCAGCACCCTGGC
>CALPNW020000112.1 GCA_943325035.2 Sphingobacterium thalpophilum
ACCATCACTTTTATTCATTTCAGCAGACATTTTAAAAGTGCCGGATTACCGGTGCCGGAGATCTATGGTGTAAATGAAGACAACACGCTTTACCTGCAGGAAGATCTTGGTACAGACTCTTTGCTGAACAAGCTGGAGGAACATGGCCATAATGAGTATGTGTATGAGCTGTTCAAACAGAGTTTAGCAGAACTGGCCCGCATACAGATTCTGGGCGATAAAGGATTGAACTATGACTTGTGTTTAACTGCTAAAGAATTTGGTAAGCAGGCGATCCTGAGCGACCTGCTTTATTTTAAATATTATTTTCTGGATACGTTGCAACGGCCTTACGACAAGCAGGCAATGATGGAAGATTTTGAAGCGCTGAGTTCTTACCTCACCCGAACAGAGAATAAGTATTTTATGTTCCGTGATTTTCAGAGCAGAAATATTATTGTGCACGATGATCAGGTACACTTTATCGATTACCAGGGTGGTATGAAAGGTGCATTGCAGTATGATGTGGCCTCTGTGTTATGGCAGGCCAAAGCAGAACTGAGTGAGGGCTGGAAGAAAAGCCTGCTGGAATTTTACATGGATGAAGCAGACAGGCTGCTCGAAAAACCGGTAGACCGTATTACGTTTGTGAGCCAGTACAACGGGTATGTGCTGATCAGGTTGCTGCAGGTACTTGGCGCCTATGGCTTCAGGGGATTGTTTGAACGCAAAGCACATTTTTTATCGAGCATACCACTGGCATTGGAGAACCTGAAGTTTTTCATAGAACACGAACGGGTAGGCATTGTTACACCTGAATTTGACCGGGTACTGCGTTTAGTGGTTACGCCCGAAATGATCGATCGTTTTCATGTGCCGCAGGCCGATGAAAATACCCCGCTGTCTATAGAAGTAAATAGTTTCAGTTACAAAGTGGCATTGCCTGTAGATGATTCTGAAAATGGCGGAGGCTTTATGTTTGATATGCGTGGCATCTTAAATCCGGGAAGGTTTGAAGAATATAAAAAGCTGACCGGCAAAGATAAACCGGTGCAGGATTTTCTGGAACAAAGAACCCGGATGGGAAAATATTTAAACAGTGTATGGGACCTCGTAGATATTACCGTAGAGGAATACATGCGCAGAGGGTTCAGCAACCTGATGATTAATTTTGGTTGTACCGGTGGCCAGCACCGCAGCGTATATGCGGCCGAACAAACGGCCAGGCATTTGCGCAACAAGTATAAATTGAAAGTGACGCTTTCGCATACAAACAGTACGAACTGGGTAAAATAAATGAATGGCTATGAAGGCAATGATACTGGCAGCAGGATTGGGTACCCGGTTAAAACCGTTTACAGATCACCATCCTAAGGCATTGGCAGCAGTGAACGGCAAGAGCCTGTTGCAACGAAATATTTTGTACCTGCAGCAATATGGCATTACAGAAGTAATTGTGAACGTGCATCATTTTGCAGACCAGATCATGGAAGCCATCGAAGACCATCATGGATGGGGATCAAAAATTATGGTATCCGATGAAACAGCTGCCGTGTTGGAAACGGGCGGTGGATTGGTAAAAGCACAATGGTATTTTGCACCGGAGGAAGATTTTGTAGTGATGAATGCCGATATACTTACCGATATGGATCTGGGTAAAATGATGGAAGCACACCAGGCCGGTCGGCCAATGGCTACACTGGCGGTGAGTGAGCGGAATTCTTCGCGCTGTTTACTGTTTGATGAGCAGGGTAAAATGGTGGGATGGAGAAATAATGCAACGGAAGAAGAGCGGGGTCCGGTGACGGCCATGAACGACCGGAGTAAGGTTCATTCAAAAGCGTTCAGTGGAATTCATGTATTGAACAACAGCATATTTTCTGCCATTACCCGCACCGGTAAATTTTCTATGATCGATGTATATGTAGATGCCTGTGCCACCCACCGCATTCAGGAATTTGATCATACCGGTTCCATTTTACTGGATGTGGGCAAACCGGAAAGTATTGAAATAGCCGCCACCTTATTTCCTTAACCATGCAAAAAATACAGTTTGCCATAATCGGTTGCGGACGTGCTGCTGCAATACATGCAGCGCAGATCGGGCAGTATGGACAACTCATTGCAGTATGTGATACCAATCTGGTAAAAGGAAAAGCCTTTGCCGCAATACATGGGGTTCCTTTTTACGAAGACTATACTGCGCTGCTAAAGCAGGAAACCAATATCACCGTTGTGGTGATCTGTACCCCCAACGGATTACATGCAGCGCAGGCAATTGCGGCCATGAAACGGGGCTATCATGTATTGGTAGAAAAACCAATGGCACTGAATCTGAAGGATGCCCGTAAAATGATGGCAGTTGCAGAAAGCACCGGCAGGCAGTTGTTTACGGTGATGCAGAACCGGTTTAATCCTCCGGTGGTGGCTTTAAAACAGGCATTGGATAAAGGCCGGTTGGGAAAGCTATACAGCGTTCAGCTGAATTGTTTCTGGAACAGAAATGCAGCATACTATAAAAACAACTGGCATGGTACCAGAGAACTGGATGGTGGAATATTGTTTACACAGTTCAGTCATTTTATAGATGTACTGATCTGGTTTTTCGGATCGGTACAACAGGTAAAATCGATCTTGAAAAATGTGGCACACCAGGGGCAGATTGCACTGGAAGACCAGGGTGCTGTATTGCTGGAATGGAAAAATGGCCTGATCGGTACCCTGCATTATTCGGTAAATTCGTTCAGCAAAAACAGGGAAGGATCACTGACGGTGCTGGGCGAAAAAGGGATGGTGAAAATTGGGGGTGAATACCTGAACCTGCTGGAGTATGCGCATCTTGAGCGGGGAACCATATCACTTAAAAAAGAAGCGGCTCCTGCCAATCAGTATGGCACTTATCAGGGGTCGATGGGTAATCATGGGCAGGTGTATAAAAGTTTGGTGGCCAGTTTGCAAAAAGGCAAACCCTATTATACCAGTGCTGCCAATGCAAAAGATACGATTGAACTGATTCAACAAATAATGAAATCTTCTTCCTGATTGTCTGAATGATCTGTTTATGTCCGAAAAATTTACCGCTATAGTTTCTGCAATACGCGATGTTCGCTTTGGCGAGAATGTAACCGTAGTGGCACCCTGCAACTTATATGAATGCCGCATAGGCAATGATTCTTTTGTAGGTCCGTTTACAGAAATACAGCAAAACGCAGTGATTGGCGAAAGATGTAAAATTCAGTCGCACAGTTTTATCTGCTCACTGGTAACTATTGGCAATGATTGTTTTATAGGGCATGGGGTGATGTTTGTCAATGATCTTTTTAGAGAAGGAGGCCCCTCCGGCAATTCCGAAAAATGGCTTGCTACCACTATTGGTAACAACGTATCTATCGGAAGCAATGCCACTATTTTACCGGTAACCATTTGTGATGGAACAGTAATTGGCGCGGGTGCTGTTGTTACAAAAGATATTCTTGTTGCGGGTGTATATGCGGGTAATCCGGCTGTAAAAATCAGCTGAATTTACTGGTGCGATAATGATCGATTCTACGATAGTGATAGATCGCATACACCGTAAGAGCAGTGAAATAATCAACCCTCCCTCCGGGTTTTTAAAGTACCGATGAAACAGCGGATCCATCATTATCCAGTTGCTTTTTTTGGCTTCCGCCACCATATGGCCCCCAGGATCCCGATTACGGTCCTCTGCGCCATGCGAGCCCGATACCCGCCCGACTTTAATAATCTTGCCAGTACGGCGCTGTAACTACTGCAGGCGCCATCTCTGGTCATCAGGTTAATGGTAGCAGGGCGAAAAAATGATGCTTTCATTATACTTTGATATAGATCTTCTTTTTATTAAGCAGGTAAGCGATCAGCCAGTAAAACGTAATGGTTACCAATGCGTATACCAGGGATCCTACTCTTTCGTCGGATGCCAACGGTTTACAAATCGTATCGTAAAACCACGGCAGGGCCGATGTATAATGTTTCGTTCCATCGGCATCAACAGCAGTGGTAAATCTGAACATGGCCAGTACCCTTGGCAAAAAACCACTGAGTACAAAAATGAATAAAGGGTTTTTGCCGAATACATCAAAGAACTTACTCCAGCTGCCCTTGATCTCTTTGAACTCAATCAGGTAAATCAAGGTACCCAATGTTAGTATGGCTAGTCCAGACGTGTAAATGGTATAACTACTGGTCCATATTTTTTTGTTGATCGGAAAACTAAGGTCCCAGCAATAGCCGGTAACAATGAGGATAATGCCTGCTATCAGCAGATTAGCCAGCATTTCAAAATTCTTTCCTTTCAGTTGAATGTATTGCCCAACCAGAAATCCAAAGATCACCTGAACAATAGCAGCAGGGGTACTCATGAGCCCTTCCGGATCAAACGGAACACCTTCTCCTTTGTAAACATGGGTTGCACCCAGTATGCTGATATCAATTGAATTACCAAACCAGCCGGCTAAACTATAGGGGTCGCCAGCCTGTCCGCCTGCAAAACAAACAAACCAATAGAGCAGTAATAAACTCATTCCTGCAATAAATGCCCCTTTTGTTTTGCCATAAAATACAATCACTGATGCAAAGAAATAACAGAGTGCTATGCGTTGCAATACGCCCAAGATGCGAATATTCTCCCAGGGCTTGGCCACCAGCTCTTCGCCGCTCCATTTAATGAACGGGCTCCAGTTCAACAATAATCCGATGGCAAAAATCAGCACGGTTCTTTTGATTACTTTCTTCCAGAACTCAGCAGGGCCGGCTTTTTCGAAGCGGGGCATTACAAAGGCCATGGCATTACCCACTGCAAATAAAAAGAAAGGGAACACCAGATCGGTAGGAGTAACTCCATGCCAGGGAGCATGTTTCAGCGGACCAAAAATATGGCCCCAGCTTCCGGGGTTGTTAACCAGTATCATCAGCGCAACGGTTGCGCCCCTGAATACATCCAGTGAATAGTATCTATTTTGCATAATGGGGTATGTAGCATGAAAATACCAATAAATAATGATTCACAGCGGGCAGTACGGCGAATTGTTTATTTTGCATTTCGTGAGGTTTACTGAAAGGGATATTCTTTTTTGTTTCGTTTTCTGGGGCTCTTTGCAGTGCTCTATTACGGCACGTATGCTTTTATCGGTTTGTCTGTAGAAGACGGCAGGTACATTCCTTTTGCCAGAAATAGTTTGATAAGGTGCTTGGTGAAAAAATTGGTTATAGTATAGGAGCTCTCCATAATATCCGTTGTGTTGATATTTCGTTGGATATTGTAGTGCAAGTGTATTACTGTAACAGTAAATCGGCTAACTACAGAATATATTGCCTAGTTACTACTATATAAAGTTGAAATTGGGCGTAACAAAACTAATAGGGCAAGGGGCTGGACACCAGTATTGCCCATTATCAGTAAAAAGAACTGAAGAGGAAGGCAGGGGATAATCTGCAGATCAATATCTTTGCCATGTCCGGCAATAACCAGAATCAGACGATTGTGCTGAATATTGGAGGTCCGATATGGCATTAAGGTTGCATATTTGCAGGAAGTTATGGTTAAAATGCGCACCGGTGGTGCCAGCAACCAATCGATCTACAACCGGTTATTAGCCAATAAAGGAGATCGGATGGCCTGGAGAATCAACGGGTTAAAACCTTACTGGGGTATCCTTTTGCCAAACCGATCAGAAAAATCACTCAATTCCTATAAATGAAAAAAGCATTAATTACGGGTATAACAGGTCAGGACGGGGCATACCTGGCGGAGTTATTATTGAAGAAGGGTTATGAGGTGCATGGTATTAAAAGAAGAAGTTCTATGTTCAATACCCAGCGTATTGACCATTTTTACGAAGATCCGCATATTCCCGACAGGCATTTTGTATTGCATCATGGGGATTTAACAGATAGTACCAACCTCATCCGCATCATTCAGGAAGTGCAGCCCGATGAGATCTACAATCTGGGGGCCATGAGCCACGTTCACGTAAGCTTTGAAACACCCGAGTATACTGCCAACGCTGATGGAATTGGGGCGCTGAGATTACTCGAAGCGATCAGGTTGCTGGGACTCACCCAAAAAACCAAGTTTTACCAGGCATCTACCTCAGAACTATATGGATTGGTGCAGGCTGTTCCACAAAGTGAAACAACGCCGTTCTATCCAAGAAGCCCTTACGCAGTGGCTAAACTATATGCTTACTGGATTACGGTGAACTACCGCGAAGCCTATGGCATGTATGCCTGCAACGGTATTTTGTTTAACCACGAAAGTCCGTTGAGAGGGGAAACTTTTGTTACCAGAAAAATCACGAGAGCTGTTGCCAGAATTGCCCTGGGCTTACAGGATACATTATACCTCGGAAACCTTGATGCACAAAGAGACTGGGGCCATGCAAAAGATTATGTGGAAGGGATGTGGCTGATGCTGCAACAAGACCAGCCCGAAGACTTTGTACTGGCAACGGGCATCACTACTTATATCAGAGATTTTGTTCGCATGGCATTTGCGGAGATCGGGATTGAACTGGAATTTGAAGGAACAGCCGATCAGGAAGTTGGGAAAGTAAAAACAGCCAACGGCGCCTACCCGCTTGCTGCGGGAACGGAAGTGGTGAAAGTAGATCCAAGATATTATCGGCCTACGGAAGTAGACCTGTTGATCGGTGATCCGTCGAAAGCCAATACCAAGCTGGGCTGGCAGCCTAAATATACATTGGCCGAAATGGTGAAGGAAATGGTTGCGGCTGATATTGAATTGTTTAAAAAAGAGCAGTTGTTGAAAAACAGTGGCTATACTATTAATAAAGAACATGAATAAAGGGGATAAAATATACATTGCCGGACACCGTGGAATGGTGGGCAGTGCCATCATGCGGAAGCTGGCTGCGGAAGGATTTACCAATATGGTTACCAGAACTTCTGCGGAGCTGGACCTGCGTAACCAGCAGGCGGTCACTGATTTTTTTGCACTGGAAAAACCGGAGTATGTTTTTCTGGCTGCGGCTAAAGTGGGCGGTATTGTTGCGAACAATACGTACCGGGCAGAGTTCATTTACGATAACCTGATGATGGAGAGCAATATCATCCACCACAGTTATGTGAACGGCGTAAAAAAACTATTGTTCCTGGGTTCCACCTGCATTTATCCTAAACTGGCTCCTCAGCCAATGAAGGAAGAATACCTGTTGAGCGGTTACCTCGAAGAAACCAACCAGCCTTACGCGATTGCAAAGATTGCCGGTATTGAACTCTGCGACAGTTACCGGGCCCAGTATGGTTGCAATTATATTTCTGCCATGCCTACCAATCTCTATGGCCCCAACGATAATTATGACCTCGAAAAAAGTCATGTACTGCCCGCCCTGCTGCGTAAGTTTATTACGGCCCGGCGCAACAACGCTCCTACAGTAACCATCTGGGGAACGGGTACGCCTAAAAGAGAATTCCTCCACGTGAACGACCTGGCAGATGCCTGTTTTTACCTGATGGAACAGTACAATGAAAAAGGACTGGTCAACATTGGTACCGGAACAGACGTAACCATTCTGGAACTGGCACAGATCATTCAACAAGTAAGCGGTTATGAGGGCGAGATTGTATTAGACAGTACTAAGCCCGATGGCACTCCGCGTAAATTAATGGATGTGTCCAAACTGGCTGCTGCAGGATGGAGATCCGCTATAGCGCTGGAAACCGGCATCCACATGGTTTATCAAGACGTAAAGGATACCAGCTGGAATGACTGACCGTCTTTGTTCTCCACCCGATTTTAACTAACTTCGCCCACCAATATTCAAAGAACATGAGTAAAAGAATTATTATCACAGGCGGTGCCGGATTCATTGGTTCGCACGTAGTTCGCCTTTTTGTAAATAAATATCCCGAGTACACCATCATTAATTTAGATGCGCTGACTTACGCCGGGAACCTCGAAAATTTAAAAGACGTTGACACCAAACCCAACTATCATTTTGAGAAAGTAAACATTCTTGATGTGCCTGCACTGGAAGCGGTTTTTGATCAATACCAGGTGACTGATGTTATTCACCTGGCTGCAGAATCGCATGTGGATCGTTCCATTATTTCACCGCTCGATTTTGTGTACACCAATATCATTGGAACGGTGAATCTGCTCAATACGGCAAGAACCAAGTGGGGACCGGATTACAGCAAGAACAGGTTCTACCATATTTCTACCGATGAAGTGTACGGAAGTCTGGGCAATACCGGTTTGTTTACAGAAACCACTGCGTACGATCCTAACTCTCCTTACTCTGCCAGTAAAGCCAGCTCCGATCATTTTGTAAGGGCCTACCGCGAAACCTATCACATGCAAACGGTGATCACCAATTGTTCCAACAATTATGGTCCGTTCCATTTTCCGGAAAAACTAATTCCATTATTCATTCACAATATTATTCAGGAGAAACCATTGCCTGTTTATGGAGACGGTTTATATACCCGCGATTGGTTGTATGTGAAAGACCATGCGCTGGCAATCGACCTGGTATTTCATAAAGGGGTGGATGGAGAAACCTACAATATCGGTGGCTTTAACGAGTGGAAGAACATTGATCTGGTTCAACTCCTTTGCACCCAGATGGATGCAAAACTGGGCAGGGAAAAAGGACACAGCGAAAAGCTCATTACCTATATTAAAGACAGGCCGGGCCATGACAGGCGCTATGCCATTGATGCTTCAAAGATCAATCGTGAACTGGGCTGGAAGCCAACCGTTACTTTTGAACAGGGCCTGAGCGAAACCATCGACTGGTTTTTGAGTAACCAGGAGTGGCTGCAAAATGTAACCACCGGTAATTACCAGCATTATTATCAATCGATGTACAACAACAGATAGTTCATGACTGTAGAACAAACAAGTTTAGAAGGTTGCTTTATTATTCACGATACTTTTTTTGGAGATAGCCGCGGTTATTTTTTTGAGAGTTTTAACCGCCAGACCTTTTTAGAAAAAACAGGTATTACTGCTGATTTTGTGCAGGATAACCAGAGCAACTCGCAGCGGGGTGTTTTAAGGGGTTTGCATTTTCAGCACGGTGAATCTGCACAGGCCAAACTGGTAAGGGTTTTAAAAGGAACGGTGCTGGATATTGCAGTGGATCTTCGCAAAGCATCTGAAACATTTGGCAAACATGTAGCGGTTGAATTATCGGAAGACAGCCGTACTCAGTTTTATGTGCCCCGCGGATTTGCGCATGGATTTGTGGTACTGAGTGAAAGTGCTACTTTCTTTTACAAATGCGATAACTATTACAACAAAGCTGCGGAAGGTGGAATGATTTACAATGATCCTGCACTTGGCATAGACTGGAGAATTGCGCCGGAAGAAGTTAAAATGTCGGAGAAAGACCTGGTGCTTCCGCAACTAAAAGATATTATCAATACACTTCAATTTTAATAAAAGCTTAAATACAAAAGATGAAAGGAATTATTCTGGCAGGTGGATCCGGTTCTAGATTATACCCGATCACAAAGGGAATCAGCAAACAGTTAATGCCTGTTTATGACAAACCAATGATCTATTATCCATTGTCTGTATTGATGCTGGCAGGAATTAAAGACGTACTTTTTATTACTACGCCGCAAGACCAGGAACAGTTTAAAAGACT
>CALPNW020000113.1 GCA_943325035.2 Sphingobacterium thalpophilum
AATCAGTCAATAATTACTTTGTAGGATCCTTTCTTTTACAGAAAAGAATGAATAACCTTACCCTTGGGTTAGGTGCTACTTTTTCGAATATGGGCGATACCACCCAAATCATCCACAGCGGATTTATTTCAGTGGCTCCGTTGGGTAATACCAGGTTTATATTGGGTGCAACCGTTTATATGCATACGCTGAACAGTTACAGCACTATCAATTATTCTTATGTGCCATTTTTGTACTTCGAGCCATTCAGTAAGCTTTCTGTTAAATTAAGTTACCTCGCTAATCAAAAAGACAATATTGTAGAGGAAAACGGATACCTGATCAATAACTCTATCGATTTTACCAAATCTAGATTCAGTGTTTTGCTCAATGGAACCGTGAGCAGGCATTTAACGGTTTACGGCCTTTACCAGTCGGAACAAAAACAGGAACCTGTACAAAAGCTCAATTACAAGTACAATGTTTTTGTGGCCGGCCTTAAATTTGCACTTTAAAACAATCCATCAACCCATGAACCTGCAGCCAACCAATCTCTCCAATGAATGGGTAACATTACACCCATTGCAGCCCTCGGATTTTGAAAGACTGTATGCGGTTGCATCCGATCCGCTGGTATGGGAACAACACCCCAATAAACTCAGGTACCAGCGGGAAGTATTTGAGAACTTTTTTGCAGGTGCTATAGAGTCCGGAGGTGCATTTTTGATGACCAATACAGAAACAGGTGAACCTATCGGCAGCAGCCGTTTCTGCAACTATAAAGCAGCAGGTAATTCAATAGAAATCGGATATACATTTTATGCAAGGGCTTGCTGGGGGAAACCGTTCAACCGGTCTGCAAAAGCCCTGATGATTGGTCATGCTTTTACGTTTGCCGATACCGTGATCTTTCATATCGGCTCAGAAAATATCCGGTCACAGAAAGCCATCGAAAAGATCGGAGCCGTTAAAACCGGCGAAGAGGAACACTCCTATTTTGGCGAACGCCCTGCCCTCAATTTTAATTATGAAATCAAAAAAGCCAACTTCACCGGGCTTTAGGCAGCATCACTGTTAAAGTATAAATAACTGTAATGAAATCCCCCAGAATGGGTGTAACTTCATAGTGGCAGCGATTGACCAACTAATTTTTAAAATTTGAGGTTATGAAAATCACTAAGAGAATGGGCATCTGGATGGATCATGCAAGTGCACACACCATTGAGTTCAACGGAAATACAGACCACGAAATCCGCATTGTTTCGCGATTTACCCCCATCGAAAGACAGGATACGCTGGGGAAAGGCGAAAACCGGATGCACAACAAGGAACAACAACAGCAGCACGATTTTTATAAGAAAATAGCCGAGGAGATCTTATCCTACAGCAATGTATTACTGTTTGGACCCACCCAGGCAAAAAATGAATTACAGAACCTGATAAAAGCAGACCACCGGTTCGATCATATCCGTATTACCGTAGAATCTGCCGGTAAATTATCAGAATCACAGCAGCAGGCGTTTGTCAATGATTTCTTCAGCAAACAACTTGAGTAAACAATAAGCAGGGCTAACCGGACAAACAACTTGATAAGCAAACTGCCCGGACAACCCAGTTCCTGTCTGCAAATTTTAAGGCCTCCCTAAATCTGAATGCATGATTGCAAATGAATTCTGGATGTTGCTGGCCGGGCTTGGTTTTTTTCTTTATGGAATGAGCCATCTGGAGAATGCCATGAAACAGGTAGACGGGCGATCTTTTAAACTCTTCCTCCAGAAAAACACCCGGAACAAATTCATTGCCATTATCAGCGGGCTTGTTCTTACAGCCATCCTGCAAAGCAGTTCCATCGTTAATCTAATGGTTTTATCTTTTGTAGGAGCGGGTATGCTTTCTATGCGCAATGCGATGGCAGTTGTACTGGGTAATAATATAGGAGGAACCTTTAACAGCTGGCTGGTGGCTTTGGTGGGATTTTCTGTAGAACTCAACCTGATTACCCTGCCATTGATTGCCATTGGTGGCATAGGGCTGATTGTATTTAAACATAAGCCTCTGCTGTTTAAGGCAGTAAAGTTTCTGTTAGGGTTTGGTATATTACTGCTGGGTCTGCAGTATATGAAAGAGAGCATGGACTCTATGTTCAAACATTTTGATTTCACCCCTTACCTGATTTACAACAGAATTGTATTTGTACTGATCGGATTTGTGATCACCGCATTGGTTCAAACAAGTGCGGCCACCGTAGTTCTTACATTAAGTGCCTTGTATACAAAGATCATACCTATAGAAACTGCCGTAGCGGTGGTATTAGGTGCAGAGCTTGGCACAACCATCAAAATTGTGTTAGGCGCTCTTGGGGGTATTGCAGCAAAAAAAAGAGTGGCACTGGGGAATGTGATTTTTAATGTATCTACTTCCCTGTTCGGGTTTATTTTACTGGTGCCCATCATTAAAATCATCAGTGGCCCCCTGGGTATACATGATCCTGTATTTATACTGGTGGCATTTCAAACCTTTATTAATGTAGCCGGGGTTGTTGCCTTTTATTTCTTTCTGGATGGCTATAGTAATTTTCTCGAAAACCGGTTTAAAGACACCCAGCCTAACATTACGGTGTTTTTGCCCCTTACCAATCCCGAATCTTCCAATACGGCTATAGACATGATGGAGAAGGAAGTGGGCTTATTCATAGACCGGGTCATTCGGCTTAATATAGCAGCGTTTCATGTGGTGCAGGACCAGATCCCTGATACCGAATTTAAAAAATTTGAATCTAAGGAAGATATCCTTTCACCAGCTTTAGACCATACCGAAAAGTACCTGCTGATCAAGAAAGCGGAAGGGGAAATACTTGGCTTTTATGCAAAAATGTTAAACACGCCCTACAATAAAGAACAGCTGGCCAGGCTGAACCATTTAATGGAAGCTGTAAGAAACGCTATGTATTCGGCCAAAGGCATGAAAGACATCTATTCCGATCACAGGGAACTGAGCAATTCCATCAACAACGTAAAATTTGATCTATACCAGGAACTACAGGCCCAACTTGCCGGATTTTATACCCAACTCACTAAAAATTTCAACACCAAAAACCAGCAGACCTGTACAACCGGCCTAACCAAAATGCTGGGTGAAATTAAAACCGAATTTGATACCAGGATCAACCATTTCTACTCCCATGCAGGCAATAATGACCTTACTGAAAAAGACATTGCCACGGTGTTTAACCTCAACCGCGAATTGTATTCTTCCTGTAAGGCCATCATCCTGTCTGTAAAGGACTACCGGCTTACACCGGTTAATGCCGAAAAATTTGATGCCGGCATCCTGTATTAAATGCTTATCGCTTGTTATAAGTTACCTCTGCTGTCCTGTTCTCTTTCAATGGCTTCAAACAAAGCCTTAAAATTTCCTTTGCCAAAACTCTTAGCCCCTTTGCGCTGAATGATCTCAAAAAACAAAGTGGGTCTGTCTTCTACAGGCTTGGTAAAAATTTGCAGTAAATAGCCTTCCTCGTCACGGTCTACCAGAATGCCGAGTTCTTTTAAAGGTGCAAGGTCTTCATCAATCTTTCCTACCCTGTCCAGCAGATCATCATAATAGGAAGTGGGAACTTTCAGAAAATCAATACCCCTGCTCTGCAACTCAATTACCGTAGCTACAATATCATTGGTAGCAAGTGCCACATGCTGGCAACCTTCTCCATCATAATAGTCGAGGTACTCTTCTACCTGCGATTTTTTCTTTCCTTCTGCAGGCTCGTTGATCGGGAATTTTACAAACCCGTTGCCATTGCTCATCACTTTACTCATGAGTGCTGAGTATTCCGTAGAAATATCATTGTCATCAAAACTCAGGATATTGCGGAAGCCCATTACATTTTCGTAAAAATCAACCCATTTATTCATCTGGTTCCAGCCTACATTTCCAACACAATGATCTACATATAATAGTCCGGTGCCAGACGGATTGTAGTTGCTGTCCCATTTACGAAACCCGGGCATAAAAACACCCTTGTAATTTTTCCTTTCAATAAACAGGTGAACAGTATCCCCGTAAGTATGAATGCCACTCATTACAAATTCACCTTCTGTATCCTGCATCACACGTGGTTCCATATAAGAAACACCACCCCTTTGTGTGGTTTGGTTCCAGGAATCCGTAGCATCCTCTACCATTAGAGCAAGCATTTTTACCCCGTCGCCATGTTTGTATATATGGTCCGCCATTTCATTGCCTGCCCGCAGCGGAGTAGTAAATACAAAAGTGAGCTTATGCTGACGCACTGCATAACTAACCCGGTCTTTAATACCTGTTTCCGGACCAGCATAAGCGAGGCTCTGGAATCCAAAAGCGGTTTTATAAAAATGAGCTGCCTGTTTTGCATTACCCACATAAAATTCTACATAGTCTGTGCCAAGCAAGGGCAAAAAATCTGCTGTATTCATGAAATAAAAAATTAAGAGTATAAATTAAGATTGAGTAAAGACCACCATCCCCTACAAAATGGGGTTCTCCTACCAAAAAGATGAAGTTGTATTAACGTTTAGAAAAGCATTAACCCAAAGTGTTTAATGCTGATGCGATCGCATAGCCAATGCTACCATGAGCAGGCAATACCCATGACGGGGTCCGGTGAAGTGTTTATGCGGATAATCAGGAATCATCGGAACGAAAATAGGGATTTATAAGGAGTTTTTAGCCAATCTGCAAACAGGTGGGTATCTTCGCTGCCTCATCCCATAATTATGAAAGTAGGAATCCTTGGCGGTGGTCAGTTAGGAAGAATGTTACTGCAAGCGGCAGCTAACTATACAGTAGACACCTATGTGCTGGAGAATGATCCGGAATGCCCGGCTGCCCATTTATGTCACCATTTCACCAAGGGGGATATCACCGGTTTTGAGGCAGTTTATGCGTTTGGTAAAGGGCTGGATGCAATTACCATTGAAATAGAATCGGTTAATGTAGAAGCGCTGGAAAAACTGGAACAGGAAGGGGTGAAAATTTACCCGTCCCCTGCTGCCATCCGCATCATCAAGAACAAGATCATTCAGAAGCAGTTTTATCAGGACCATGGAATACCCAGTGCTGCATTTATCGTCACCCAAAACAAAGCCGACACCGAGGCACAAAGCCATTTTTTACCCGCTGTGCATAAAATAGCTGAAGGAGGATACGATGGCAAAGGGGTTCAGGTGCTGAACGATGCAGGAGATTTTGAAAAGGCCTTTGATGCGCCCGGTGTACTGGAGAAAAAAGTGGCCATCAAAAAAGAAATTGCACTGATTGTTGCCATGAACGATGCCGGAGCTACCGCTATTTATCCTGCTGCAGAAATGATGGTTAATCCGGCCTTAAACCTGCTGGACTATCAGATCAGTCCGGCCCTGCTTCCGGATAAAGTAATCTGGGCAGCAGAGGCCATTGCTATAAAACTGGTAAAGGCATTAAAGAGTCCTGGATTGTTTGCCGTAGAAATGTTTGTGGATCAGAATGATACTATTTGGGTCAATGAAACTGCACCGCGGGTACACAACAGCGGACACCATACCATCGAAGCAAACCATTGCAGCCAGTACGATATGCTGTGGCGGATTATTCTACAGTATCCCCTGGGTAATACAGCACCTATATTACCAGCTGCTATCATCAATATCATTGGTGCCGAAGGCTATAGCGGAGTTGCTGCTTACGATGGATTAGAAGAGGTCTTGAAAATTGACAATGCCTTTGTGCATCTGTACGGAAAAAAACTAACCAAGCCCGGAAGAAAAATGGGGCATGTAACTGTTCTTCACAGCAGCTATCATGACCTTAACCACAAGGCCAATAAAATAAAAAATTTATTAAAAGTTACCGCTTCTTAGCCGTGATCTGTTTCAGGAAGCCAATTCCGATCATGCTCTTAGACTGCAAGCCCGGAGAGTCTTTGGTAGGGCCAAAAAGCCGTACGTCATCGTCATAAATAAGATCGAGCGTATAGGTTGCAGAAAAATGTTTGTTGATCTTAAAAGAGAATACATTGGTCATGAACAGATCCACATTCTGTGGCTTGCTTTTATAGTTACTGAACAAATCCAGCCTGCCTTTATAATTGATGTTCTTGGCAATGATATTATTATAGTTGACCGTAGCAAAAGTACCTATCTCATTAAAAGAATGGGCGCCTTTGGGCACACCATACTGCCCTTTATCAGAAAGTGATTTATTGAGCACCAGTACCCAACGGGAAGTGAGCGGAGAAAGGAATACCGATAATTTAGAATCGGGCTTATAGTCGAACCCTGCAGACAAAATAATATAAGCCGGAGACAAAAGTGAGGAAGTGAAATCACCGATACTATTGCTGTAATTGTATCCGTCAAAAAATTGCGAACGAAAATTGAACAGGCCCGTTAAATACCATTTACCCACAGAATCCATTTTATACCCGTACTTACTCAGAATATCAAAACGGTCATCGTTTTTCCGGTTGCCCAAACTGGTAGACTGAATAAAGCCCAGGTAAACATCGAGGTTATTATCCCAGTAATGCCTGTCTTTTTTGTAATAAAGGAAATAGTTAAAGTAGCCGTTCATCGAAAGGGAGAAATTATCTCCGCCTGCAGCCCAGTTACTCAAAGAACCCTGCGACAGGTTAAAACTCATCATCCCACCCCGTTTCCAATGCCAGTTGGTAGTAGTATCATTGTCTTTCCGGATATTCCGGTTAGACTCTCTTTTGAGTGCGTTTACCACATTATCCTGGGCAATTAAATATGTTCCGGAGCTCAATAACAACGTTAAAAGCAGGGTCAATCTATTCATAAAGCAACACATTGAGGAACGCAAATATAAGAGAACATGGTAATTTTTTACAAACTAATGCTGACAAACTGACATAAGTTCACCGATTTGTTTACATTTGCTCTCTTAACATATAGTGGATGGAATTGGCAGAAGTATTGAATAAAACACATAATGAACAACGTCAGGGTGAGGCATTTGGAGTGACGCTGGCAAGCAACCCGGATAGTAAGAAATTCTACATCGAAAGCTACGGCTGTGCTATGAATTTTTCGGACAGTGAAGTAGTAGCGTCTATCTTAAACAGTGCAGGTTATGGCGCAACCACCGAATTTGAGGAAGCAGACCTGATTTTGGTAAATACCTGTTCCATCAGGGAAAAAGCAGAGCTCACCATACGCAAAAGACTAACCGAATTCAGAAAGGCAAAACGCCTCAAACCGGGAATGCTGATTGGCATTCTGGGATGTATGGCAGAGCGGTTAAAAGAAAATTTACTGGCTGAAGAAAAGCTGGTAGACCTGGTAGTAGGCCCGGATGCATACAGGGCACTCCCCGAGCTGATCAAAGAAGCCGAGGGCGGACAAAAAGGGGTGAATGTGCTACTCAGCAGAGATGAAACCTATGGTGACATAGCACCTGTTCGTTTAAATACCAATGGTATTTCGGCCTATGTTTCTATAACCAGAGGCTGCAATAATATGTGCAGTTTTTGTGTGGTTCCATTTACCAGAGGAAGAGAAAGAAGCAGAGACAGCCAGTCTATTATTGCAGAAGTGCAAACACTGGTGACCGACGGCTATAAAGAAGTAACCCTTTTAGGACAGAACGTGGATAGTTATTACTGGGTAGATGAACATACCGGCATCACCACCACATTTGCACAGTTATTAGAGCAGGTTGCACTTGTAAGCGCTGATTTGTGGGTACGCTTCAGTACCTCACATCCAAAAGATATTACAGACGAGGTCTTGTATACCATGGCCCGTCATGAGAATATATGCAAGAACGTTCACCTGCCGGTGCAAAGTGGCAGCACCAGAATGTTGCAGCTGATGAACAGAACCTATACCAGAGAATGGTATATGGCAAAAATAGACCGGATCAGAACCATCCTGCCCGATTGTGGCATCACAACGGATCTCATTACCGGATTCTGTACAGAAACCGAAGAAGATCACCAGGAAACGATCAGCCTGATGGAATACAGTAATTACGACATGAGTTATATGTATTTCTACAGCGAACGTCCGGGCACACTGGCCGCAAGGCGCTATACCGATGATATTCCGCTGGAAGTAAAAAAGAGAAGGTTGCAGGAAGTGATTGACCAGCAGGGAATTTTATCGCACAGAAGCAATCAGAAAGACATTGGCAAAATTTTTAAAGTATTAATAGAAAGCAGCAGCAGAAAAAGTGAAGCGGACTGGCAGGGAAGAACCAGCCATTATAAAATAACCGTATTCCCTAAAACTGATGCAACACAAAAACCAGGGGATTATGTTTGGGTAAAGATTCATCACTACACCAGAGCTACCCTATTAGGAAATATTGTTGACGCCCCTTTTTAAAATAATTTTATGGATTTACAAAGTATCAAAAACAGGTTTGGCATCATCGGTAATTCACCGGCGCTGAACCATGCATTAAATACAGCAGTGCAGGTGGCAGGTACCGATTTAACCGTTCTTATTGTTGGTGAAAGCGGTGTGGGAAAAGAAGTTTTTTCTCAGATTATTCACGCCCTGTCTTCCAGAAAACACAATCCTTTTATTGCAGTTAACTGCGGAGCAATTCCGGAGGGAACGATTGATTCAGAATTATTTGGTCATGAAAAGGGTTCATTTACAGGAGCAGTAGACAGCCGTAAAGGCTATTTTGAAACAGTAAGCGGTGGTACCATTTTCATGGATGAGATTGGTGAAATGCCCCTGGGTACACAGGCCCGTTTACTGCGTGTACTGGAAACCGGAGAATTCATAAGGGTGGGTTCATCCAAAGTGCAGAAAACAGATGTTCGTGTTATAGCAGCAACCAACAGGGAACTGCTGGAATTTACCCAGAAAGGCCGATTCCGTGAAGACCTTTACTATCGATTAAGCACAGTGCCCATAAGGGTTCCGTCTTTGCGCGACCGTCAGGAAGATATCTTATTATTATTCAGAAAATTTGCAGTTGATTTTGCAGAACGTTATAAAACATCTCCGGTACAGTTAGATGATGAAGCAAAACAAATGCTGATCACTTATCCATGGCCGGGCAATGTGCGTGAGCTGAAAAATATTGCCGAACAGATTTCTGTATTAAGCCCAACCCCACAGGTAAGTGGCAAGGAAATGCGTATTTTTTTACCCGAAAAAAAGGAGAACAGATTTCCGGTTCTTGCGGGCCACACGCCTACCGGAGAGTTTGCCAATGAAAGAGAAATTCTTTATAAGCTGTTTTTTGACATGAAGAAAGATGTAACAGAATTAAAGAAAATGTTTGTTGAAATTCTGCAGAACCCTTCACTGGCAGGCTCCGCAGCTAATTTCACCAAAGAATCTATTCTGAATGACTTTGGCAGCCTTTCAGACAATTCCTCCGGAACTTCATCGGGCAGCAGCATGCCGGCAGTTTCCGGAAGCGGCCATCAAAATCTGTTGCCGGGCAATGCTCCCAATGCACATCCGGTAATTCTTACCAATGACGAGATACAGCAGCACGAAGAAATTGAAGAGTCTTTGAATATCATGGATAAGGAAAAAGAGC
>CALPNW020000114.1 GCA_943325035.2 Sphingobacterium thalpophilum
GGTCTGATTTTCTATCCTTCCGAATTGTTGTTTAAAATAGTCGGTGTAAGGGCTGCCATTACTGGTAGCCAGCTCCTGTAAAGATTCATACCGGGTACCGTATAACCGGGTAGTGTTTTTCACCTTGCTGTTAAAGCGGTGAGCCAGCTGCAGAGAGGCATTCAGGTCTTTGTTGTTCTCTGTTCCAAGGGAAGTGGTAACTGTTCCGTTGTTGGTTACAGCAATAATGTTTTTGATCTTTTCATCGTTCCAGCGGAGATTGGCCGAAAGGCTGGTTTTTTCAGAAAAATAATACGTTAAATTATGTTGCATCGTATAGCGTTGTATGGGGGCAATGGAACGCTCCACACTATTAGGACGGATACTGAATCCATCTGTGCGGTAAATATTGCCAAAGCCCTGGTAGGCCAGTTTCTTTTTCCGGAAACTGCCACCTGCATTAAAATCGGCGGTGTTGTAACTGCCGTAACGTGCCGATGCATTCAGTGTGTTGTATTTAGGCTTGTCGGTAATAATATTGATTACACCGGCTAATGCTTCACTGCCATATAAGCTGGAGGAGGGGCCTTTTACAATTTCTATTTGTTTGATGTTGCCAACAGTGATCCGGTTGATGTCCAGTACACCTGCTGTTCTGCCAACCAATGGTTCTCCATCCAGTAAAATCAGGGTGTAATCCGGGTTAAGTCCCTGCATCTGAACCCCGGTACCAAATCCGCTGGTGAGAAACAAGCCCGGCTGCTCCTGTAAAATATCGTTTAAGCGCAGGGAACCGGATTGAAGAATTCTTTTTTGAGTGATGATAGAAACGGGTACGGCAACATTGCTGATCTTTCGCTCTGTTCTGGTAGCAGTGGTAACCACCACTTCAATGCCGGTGCCGGAAAGGGTATCTGAGTTTTGTGCAGTTGCATAAAAAAAACAACATATAGAAACCAATAAACTGCTGCACCTGATCAACATATACTAAATGATTGAGGTGCAAATTTCCTTTATGCAGATCCAGCAATTGTCATACTAATGTAGAAGCAGCAGGCAACAATAAAAAATTACGAAGCGGTGACAATTGAAAATGATCAGCGGATGTTCAGGTACTTGTGCACCTGCACACTCATTCTCCATTGAGGATTTTGTTGAATGTACTCTATGATGGCAGGGGTTATTTCGGCTGCTTTATCCCATTCCGGCTGCAAAAAAAGTTCACAGCTTTTGTTCACCAGCGCAGCATATTGTTCGGCCCACTCAAAATCGTGTTTATTGTAAATCACTACTTTTAGCTCACTGGCCACTTCAATGACTTCGGGTAAGGGTGCTTTGAATTTTTTTGGGGAAAGACAGATCCAGTCCCATTCTCCGGAGAGGGGCGAGGAACCTGATGTTTCAATATTGGTTTGAAAGCCTGCCTGGTGTAAGAGGGTCGTTAATTCGTTCAGGTTATGCAACAGGGGTTCGCCTCCGGTTACTACAGCCAGCCTCCCGGGAAATCGGTTAGCTTCCTCAACAATAGCGGTAAGTGGAACCTGCGGATGTTTAGCGGCATCCCAGCTGTCTTTTACGTCGCACCAGAAACAACCTACATCACAACCTCCCAAACGGATAAAATAAGCAGCACGGCCCTGGTGGAACCCTTCACCCTGCAGGGTATAGAAAGCTTCCATTAATGGTAATGCAGAAAGTACAGGAGTAGTAAGCATAGCTGTCAAAAATACAATCTTATCATTAACCTCTGTTGTTTTCGTAAGCCTGCATGGTATTTTTTAATAAACCTGCAATAGTCATCAGTCCTACACCACCGGGAACGGGAGTAATGGCACTGCATTTTGGCGCAACAGATTCAAAGTGAACATCTCCTTTAATCCGGAATCCTTTTTTAGCAGTTGCATCAGCAACCCTGGTAATACCAACATCTATGATCACTGCTCCGTCCTTGACCATTTCGGGCTTCACAAATTCCGGTTTGCCCAACGCAGCCACTATGATGTCTGCCTGCAAACAGATCTCTGTAAGATTCGGGGTATGTGAATGACAGAGGGTAACGGTACAATTGCCCCGGACTATGTTACTGCTGAGTAAAATGCTCATGGGCCTTCCAACTATATTGCTTCTGCCAATAACTACTGCGTGTTTGCCTTTGGTTGGAATATCGAAATGTTCCAGCATCAGCAGAATGCCGTAGGGCGTAGCAGGAATAAAAGTGTGCAGACCCTGTACCAGTTTGCCTGCACTGGAAGGGTGAAATCCATCCACATCCTTGGCCGGGCTGATGGCTTCAATTATTTTTTGTTCGCTGATGTGCTTGGGAAGCGGTAGTTGAACCAGAATACCATCCACATCCTCATCATTGTTCAGCATTTCAATGGCTTTCAGCACTTCTGCTTCATCCACCGATTCATCGAAACGGATCAGGGTAGATTTGAAACCGGTTTCCTCACAGTTTTTTACCTTACTGGCTACATAGGTTTCACTGGCTCCGTTGGTGCCAATTAATATAGCCGCCAGGTGAGGAAGTGGCTTGCCCAGTTCAAGCAGGGCGTCGGTGATTGATTTAAGCTCCTCCTTAACTGAGGCAGCGGCAATTTTTCCATCTAGTAGTAACATGGCTGCAAAACTATTTTAAAATGTCTTTTTTACCGTATTAATTATTGGGGAATACAGGGATTTCAATCCGAAAAGGTACATTTGCGCTTTAACCAAGAAATATGGAACAACAACCTACCAGTCAGTTAAATATCGAGATCAGTGAAGAAGTAGCCGAGGGCGCTTATGCTAATCTGGCCATTATTACGCATAGTAATGCAGAATTTGTGATCGATTTTGTAAATGTGATGCCCGGAACACCCAAGAGCAAAGTAAAGTCCAGAATAATATTTACTCCCATGCATGCCAAGCGCTTCATGAAAGCACTGGCAGAAAATATAGAACGTTTTGAAGCGGCCAACGGTCCAATCCAGGACATGGAACAGGTAGAAATTCCCATGCATTTTGGCGGGCCTACCGCACAGGCTTAAGGGAAGGAGGGTATTATAAAATTCCTTCATCTGCAAAGCTGAAATAGCCTTCGGTACTTACGATAATATGGTCTGTTACTAAAATGTCTAAAAAAGAGGCAGCCGTTTTGATCTTTTTGGTGAGTAATTCATCGGCAGTACTGGGCTGAAGGTTACCACTGGGATGGTTGTGACATAGAATAATCGCTGTGGCATTGTTCTCCAGCGCTTTCTTTAAAATGATCCTTGGATCGGCCACGGTGCCGGTAATTCCACCCTCACTGATGATTTCAAAATGAACCACTTTATTGGCCCTGTTCAGGAATAAAACAGCAAATACCTCTTTTTGCAGGTACTGCAGGCTAGCCTGCAGATAGCTGGCCACGTCTTTACTGCTGCCGATGCGTTCTTTTTTAATTGCAACAGCGCTCCGCCGAACCCCCAATTCAAGGGAAGCCGCTATGCCAATGGCTTTGGCTTCGCCCAGCCCTTTTATTTTAAGCTGAACCATTTCTTTTGCACTCAGCGTTCCCAGCTTCTGCAGGTTGTTTCCTGCAGCAATCAGCAGCTGTTGTGCAATTTCAACGGCCGACCGTTCGGGCGTTCCTGTATTAATTAAAATAGCCAGTAATTCTGCATTACTCAGCACACGGGTTCCCTTTGATAGTAGCTTTTGGCGGGGCTGGTCCTCTAGGGCCCAATCCTTAATAGAAAGTTTCCTCATACTATAAACAATTGCAAAATCAAAATACAATTTCCTGTTCGAATTAATATCTTCGTACAATAATCTCCTCAATTACACCCCTATCACATGAATCCATCTGTTAAGATATTCTCCGGCACGGGTTCTCAAAAGCTGGCAGAAAAAATCGCACAACGTTTTGGTGCATCTATTGGTAAAATCAATATCCAGAAATTCAGCGACGGCGAGTTTCAGCCAATCTTCCTGGAAAGTATCCGTGGAGACTATGTTTTTCTGGTTCAAAGTACCTATGCGCCAACAGACAATCTGATGGAACTTTTGCTGATGATTGATGCGGCAAAAAGGGCAAGTGCCTACAAGGTTATTGCGGTAATTCCGTATTACGGATTTGCCCGTCAGGATCGGAAAGACAAGCCCAGAGTAGCTATTGGAGCAAAACTGATTGCCACTTTGCTGGAAGCAGCAGGTGCAGACCGTATCATTACCATGGATCTGCACGCTGCACAGATACAGGGCTTCTTTGATGTTCCTGTGGATCATCTGGACAGCTCTGCTATTTTTATTCCATACATCGAGCAGCTGAAATTGCAGAATCTTTCTTTTGCTGCTCCGGACGTAGGAAGTACCAACCGGGTCAGGGAGATTGCGAGCTATTTTAACGCAGAAATGGTTATTTGTGATAAACACCGCAAGCGCGCCAATGAAATCGCCAGTATGGTGGTTATCGGAGACGTAACAGGTAAGGATGTGGTGCTGGTAGATGATATCTGCGACACAGGAGGTACATTGGCCAAAGCAGCCGGTCTGCTGAAGGAAAAAGGAGCCAGAAGCGTCCGTGCCCTTATTACCCATCCGGTGCTTAGCGGCAATGCGTATGAAAATATAGAAAACAGCGTTTTGGAAGAACTGATTGTTTGTGATACCATACCGCTGAAGCGGGAGTCTAAAAAGATCAAATCTATTTCCGTAGCCGATTTATTTGCTATTGCTATACGTAATGCCTATGAAAATAAGAGTATTACCAGTCTTTTTATTCATTCTCAGCTCAGAGGGCGTGAGAAATCATAGAAAATAATCTTTTTTCCATACCTTTGCCGTCCAAAAAATTTATAAAATGAATACAATTACAATCGAAGGTGTTCTGAGGACCGAACATGGCAAAAAAGCCGCCCGCCAGATTCGCTCTCAGGAAAATGTGCCGGGTGTAATTTACGGGGGTGCTGAGGAGGTAAATTTTTACGCTCCTGCTAAGGCTTTTAAGCCCTTAGTGTACACTGGTGAATTTCAATTAGCAGAAGTTACTGTTGGTGGAAAAAAATACAAATGTATTTTGAAAGACCTTCAGTTCGACAAAGTAAGTGATCAGCTGATTCACATTGATTTGCTGGAACTGGTTGGGGATAAAAAAGTAGTAGCAACCCTGCCTTTAAAGTTCACAGGAGTATCTGTGGGTGTTAAAGAAGGTGGTAAGCTGGTTACTAAAATGAAATCTCTGAAGATCAAGGCTTTACCAAAAGACCTTACCTCTACTATTAACGTAGATATTACCAATCTGGAATTGAACGGTAATATCCGTGTAGAAGATGTGAAAGCGCCAAACATCGAAATCTTAAATTCACCACGTATTCCTATTGCATCTGTGGTGATGACCCGTCAGTTAAAGCAGGAAGAAGCTAAAGACGAGAAGAAAAAATAGTTCACAAAATATCTTTCTGAAAAGGTCCGGTTTTACCGGGCCTTTTTTATTGGGGTATTGGGCAAACAATTATGTATGGGCAAAAAATTATGTATTGGGCCAAACGGTCATTGATTGGCTAACAATAAAAAAACAGCAGGAAAGTCATCATTCAGCAATAAAATTATTTAAAAGGACGAAAACAGGCTGATTTTACTAGCCCAATTGTATGAATGAATGTGCCAAGTGGCTATTTTTGCCACAGATGGCTAAATTCTTAATAGTTGGGTTAGGGAATATCGGAGATGAATACCGGCATACGCGCCATAATATTGGCTTCGATGTACTGGATGCATTTGTGCGTAAACACAATGGATTCTTTAAAACAGACCGCCTTGCAGAAATAGCAGAGGTGAAATGGAAGGGCAAAACATTTATTTGCATTAAACCCACCACTTACATGAATCTGAGCGGGAAGGCATTTAAATACTGGCTGGATAAAGAAAAACTGGATATCGCCTCTACGCTTACCATTGTAGATGATCTGGCACTTCCTTTGAATAAGATCCGGATGAGGGGTGCGGGAAGTGATGCAGGGCACAATGGATTGAAAGATATTCAGCTTACCCTGGGAACTAATGAATACCCTAAGCTGCGGTTTGGAATAGGGAACGATTTCCCCAAAGGGGGACAGGTAAACTTTGTTTTGGGTAAATGGCTGCCTTCTGAAAAGCCGCTGGTAGATCAGAAAATAGCCGCCTGTGCCGAAATAATAGAGCAATTTGCTGCAATTGGCCTCGATAAAGCCATGAATATGGCAAATAGTTTGGCATTCACATAATAAATTCCACTCTTTTGTAGTTATTACACTTGAAAATATAATACAAGTAATTCATTTCGTGCCCCAGATACCCAATGGTATTTGATTTAAGGATTACCTGATTACTATTTTAAATATAACTGTACTATGAAAATTTTTTGCGTTGGCCGAAATTATGCCGATCATGCAAAAGAACTAGGCAACGCCGTTCCGGAAGAGCCCGTGATCTTCATGAAACCTAAAACTGCGCTTTTGCAGCCCAATACTCCCTTTCATTACCCAGCTTTCACCAATGAACTGCATTATGAAGCTGAATTGGTATTACGGATAGCCAAGAACGGAAAATCTGTTCCGGAAAATCAGGCAGTTGCCTATTATGACGCAATTTCAGTAGGAATAGACTTTACGGCACGCGATATACAGGCCGAATTAAAGAAAAAAGGATTACCCTGGGAGAAAGCGAAAGCATGGGATAATTCCGCAATAATCGGAGAGTGGGTTCCTTTAAATGAGCTGATTCTTGCAAACCCCATCCATTTTTCGTTGCAGAAAAACAAAGAAACAGTACAGGTGGGCGATTCCAGGGATATGATTTTCACTTTTAATAAAATTGTGTCTCATATATCCGATTATTTTTCATTGAATATTGGCGATCTGATTTATACAGGAACACCTGCAGGTGTAGGTGGATGTGTGGCAGGAGATGTACTGGAGGGTTACCTGGAGCAACAAAAAATGTTTGAACTGGAAATTAAATAATGTTAACACCTACAATATTATTACAGGCTTACAAACTCATGATGACTGCAAAGTCTATGTGTGAAACCTACGATGCAAATCGTTCGGTGTGTAAGTATGTACACTCAACCTCAAGAGGCCACGAAGCCATACAACTGGCTACTGGCATGCAATTGCAGCCTTGTGACTGGGTAAGCCCCTATTACAGGGACGACAGTTTAATGCTGTCTATAGGTTTCACCCCTTATGAGCTGATGCTGCAGTTGCTGGCTAAAAAAGACGACCCGTTTTCGGGTGGCCGTTCCTATTATTGCCATCCAAGCAGTAAAGACGAAAACAGACCATCCATCATGCACCAGAGCAGTGCAACGGGTATGCAGGCCATACCAACCACCGGATTGGCACAGGGAATTCAATACCTCGAAAAAACAAATTCATCCAAACTCCGCAAATCGGCCGATGGAAAATCACCGGTGGTGATCTGTTCTCTGGGAGATGGAAGTATGAGTGAGGGAGAAGTGAGTGAAGCCCTGCAGTTTGCTGCATTAAAACAATTACCCATCGTATACCTGGTTCAGGATAACCAATGGAGCATCAGTGCTTCAGCAGATGAGATCCGATCCATGAATGCCTACGAATATGCCTGTGGCTTTAAAGGGCTTAAAAGAATGAAGGTAGATGGAAGTGATTTTATGAGATGCTTTGAAACCATGGAGCAGGCTGTAAACTATGCCAGAACAGAACGCAAGCCGGTACTGGTTCATGCAAAAGTGCCCTTGCTCGGACACCATACAAGCGGGGTAAGAAAAGAATTTTACAGAAGCAGGGAAGATCTGCTGAGACACGGGCTATACGATCCTATTCCTAAACTGCGGATGTTATTGAATGGGGTAGGTTTTAATGATCATGAGATCAATCAGGTAGAATCAGAAGTGCTGGAACTGGTATTGAATGATTTTAAACTGGCACAGGCAGCTGCAGAACCGGATATCCGTTCGGTAGACGATTATGTATTTGTTCCAACACCTGTAAGGGAAGAAAAAGGACAGCGTTCCCCTAAATCGGGAGAACGGGTGATGATGGTGGATGCTGCATTACATGCGATAGACGAACTGATGGATGAATATCCCGAAGCCGTGCTATACGGTCAGGATGTAGGCGCCAGACTGGGTGGTGTATTCCGTGAAGCGGCAACACTGGCAGAGAAATACGGAGAGAGCAGGGTATTTAATACAGCTATTCAGGAAGCATATATTGTTGGATCTACCGTAGGCTTATCTGCTATGGGCATGAAACCGATAGTAGAGATACAATTTGGTGATTATATCTATTCTGGCTTTAACCAGCTGGTATCAGAAGTATCCAAATCCTGTTATTTATCGAATGGCAAGTTTCCGGTTCAGATGTTACTGAGAGTGCCGGTAGGTGCTTACGGCGGTGGTGGTCCATATCACAGCGGAAGCATAGAAAGCACGTTACTCTCCATCAAGGGTATTAAGGTAGTATATCCTTCTTGTGCGGCAGATATGAAGGGATTGATGAAAGCAGCATTCCTGGATCCTAATCCGGTAATCATGCTGGAACATAAAGGATTGTACTGGAGCAAGGTTCCGGGTACAGATGATGCACGATCTGTAGAGCCTGCCAAAGACTATATTTTACCGCTGGGTAAGGCCAATGTGATCTTACAGGCCGACATGGAAAAGATCCGCAGGGGAGAAACAATGTGTGTGATCACTTATGGAATGGGCGTTTACTGGGCAAAAGCTGCTGCAGAAAGATATCCGGGCCAGGTGGAGGTATTGGATCTGAGGACGCTCTTTCCGTTAGACGAGGAAACAATATTCAATTCGGTTAAACGCCACGGGAAAGTGCTGGTTTTGAGCGAAGAACAACAGAATAACTCATTTGCAGAAGCATTATCACTTCGTATATCCAATGATTGCTACCATTTCCTTGATGCCAAGGTAGAAGTTATGGGTGCAAAAAATCTGCCTGCTGTGCCGATCAATGTAGCACTGGAAAAGGCCATGCTGCCTACTGCCACCAAGGTTGCAGAAAGAATCAGCAAATTGTTATCGTACTAATCTTCTTCATTTTACAGAAACCCCTATATTTGCAGCCCGAAAGGATGAACGGCGAGGTAGCTCAGTTGGTTAGAGCGCAGGATTCATAACCCTGAGGTGATGGGTTCAATTCCCATTCTCGCTACACTTTTTAAGAGGCTTAGATAATTGATTTTCAATTGTTTAAGCCTTTTTTGTTACTGCTCCTATCTATGGCATTTTTTTACAGCTACCAAAATAGCTACCAAAAATTTGCATATGAAAACATTGTTAAACAATGGCTGCTCACATTCAGAGTTAACAGTAACTCCTAAAGATTGGAAAACCAAGAAAGCAAGTCTTTCAACTAATTGGTTTATTAAGTACCGTTTTTATGATACTCGATACTCTTCTCCCAAACAAATTATGCTTAAGGGGATGAATAGCCTTAAAACACTTCACGATAGGCAAACTGAAACCCAGAGACTTTTAGAAAAGGAATTAGGTGCTTTAAAAGGGGGCTTTAATCCTTTTAATAGAAATATTA
>CALPNW020000115.1 GCA_943325035.2 Sphingobacterium thalpophilum
ATATCACTTGCATCACTAAGACCTAAAAGATACCAGGGTAATTTTTTACCCGCCATCAAATAGCTTTCTTTGCTTTCTTTGGCCTTTTTACGCATGTAAAATCCAATAAATATCATAGTAGCCAAATAGGCTAAAATGATCGCAATGTCTATGACATGTAATTTCATAAAATAATTATTGATAGCTATTTTTAGTTAAGGGATAGTTTACATACCAACTTAAGTTGATAACAGTTCCTTTTACATATGCGGTCTGGGTAAATGACCGGATATCTTTAAAGGGAACACCCTCCATCTTTTTATACAGCTATTGCGTTAATGGTGCTGCGGACATATCTTAACAATGTTGTACAGTTATATTGATTGTAAACGTTACAATCAATAACAAAAACAAACAAACCCAATATATTGGCACCATCAGACTTTTGTTTAAAAGAGTCCGATATCATCAAAAAATACTTCAAATATTTTACCACTAAACTCCTTTAACTCAATAGATGAGATAGTAGCAGGATTACCAATAATGGATAATGGCACTTCAACTTGTGTCCACATACCAAGCGTAGTGGGTAATGTTACAGTATAGGTTACTGTTGAGCTACCATTTAATATGACCCTTATCTTAAATCCTCCGGAATTGGTACTACCGTAAACAGAAAATTTAATAGCAGAGTACCCTGCAGTACTAATAGCCGGCGCTGCTTTGGTTAATCGAAAACCTCCAAAACCAACAGTATAATTTGTTTTAACAGAATTGGTTCCCCGAAGCACATTAAGTGTGTTGGTTAAGGTAGCAGTAGTGCTGTAAGATGTATTTGACCATCCAGTTGGTAAGGCATCGTCATAAATCACATATGCTAATCCATAAGAAATAGTTGCTTTTGTTGTACCAGAAGGCGTTGTTACAAAGAAATATCCCCCTGTAATGGTAGAAGGGATTGTAACTTTAATTTGATTTTTAGAACTGGAAACAATGGCTAAATTGGTGGTATTTAGTTTTACACCTGTTACCCCTAAAAAATAATCGCCACTAAGCGTAACCTCTGTTCCTGCACCGCCAGCCCCTGGTGTAAATGAAGTGATAACCGGAGCTGGTTGTAAAATTTTAAAATTATAAATCGCTTTACCATATTTAGTAGTAACCGTAATTGGATTGTTAACAGGGTCTGGTAAATTAGACGGGATTTTTACAGTTACTGTAGTGTCATCTGCACTAAACAATGAATCTGATGCAACAACATTACTGAACTCTACTTTAAGTGTTGTGCCCAAATTTTGTCCTTTAATGATAATCCAATCGCCGTATACAACTGAAGAAAGCGGCAAAGCTCTGTTGTTTAAATCTGTTACGGCATTAATAGAAGGCGGTAACGCACTAATTTTTGTAGTATAATCTACATAATTTTCTTTTTTGCAGGAAAATAAAAATAGCACTGAATAAAATGCAAGACAACCTATTGTTATTTGCTGTAGAGATTTTTTAATAGTATTGATATACATAAAAACAAATTTTTAGATGATTTTACCAACCAGGGTTGTTGGCAGGTAATAATGTATTTGAGTTAAGTTCACTTTGAGGAATTGGCAATAATAAATTACGTGTATTTCTCACTTTAGTAATATTATTTTGACCGACGCCTATTCTATTCATTACTTGTAAATAAACACCCCAGCGCATTAAGTCATATCTTCTAATGCCTTCAAAAACAAACTCTCTCGCCCTTTCGGCAAGAACAAAACTTCTGAATTCATCTCTCGTTAAGTTAGCAGGCGCTGTTTGCGCTTTTGCTCTGGTTCGTATCGTATTTAATGCCGTATATGCCTGTGCAGTAGGGCCATTATTAATTTCATTTTCTGCCTCCGCTACAATTAAGTGCATTTCTGAAAAACGGATCATAGAAAAATGTGCATCACTTCTGGAAACCGTAGGATCCGCTACATCACTGTATTTAATCGTGTAAGCACGATCATCTGTAGTTCCATTATTAGCAAACGTGATACCATTTACAGCTCTGTAATTATAAGACTGCCAGGATGGATAGAAATACTTAGTCCGGGCTGCATTATTCATTTCATAATTATGCACAACACCATTTAACACACGAACATCGGTAGTGTCGTAATCTTTATAATGATTATTGGTAAACCACATCGCACCTCTCCCGAAAGTAGAAAAAGAAGACATATAATTATGCAATTCATTTACAAAAAGAGAGCCGCCTAATGCCTGCAGCTGCCACATATGCTCTGTTTTATTTCTACCGGCTTTATTCCACAAATCGGTCCAATTGGTATATAAAGAATATTCATTACTGGTGATAACTTCAAGTGCCTTATCTCTGGCCAGGGTGTAATAATCTTTTGATGAAGTAGTTTCTAATCCAGCTACCACTGTTTTAGAATAAGTATACATTCCATTATCCGCACCTCCTCTCACACTTACATTTCCAGTTGCAGCTCCCGAAGCCATCGTCATATATGTTTTTGCTAAATAACCTTTTGCAACAGTGAGATTAACCCTTCCTACCTCACCGGATTTTGGATCTTTTGCAGATAATAAATTAGCTTCAGCACTTTTAAAATCTGCAATTATTTGCTTATAAACATCTGCTACCGAAGATCTGGCGATACTTGCTGTAGGATCTAAGGATAACGATTTTAAGCGAATGGGCACACCACCATATAACTGTACCAATTGAAAATATGCCCAGGCTCTAAAAAAATATGCTTCACCCAAAATTCTCTTTTTTACCGTTGGATCAATATTGGAATTGATTGTTTCAACATTTTCTAAAACCGTATTAGCTCTTGCAATAACAGAAAAACAGCCTACCCATGGACCATCAACTCCCCAATATCCCTGTGGGTTTCCGGCACCAGAGGTACCCAAAAACCAATCTGCTCCCGATACATGGTCATCATCGAGCATGGTTAAATTCCACATAGGCTGCAAGTACAAATCATAGGTGTACAATGTGCCATAAATGGCGTTGACCGCTGCTTTAGCATCTGCCTCATTCTTATAAAAGTTTTCCGGTGATAAAAATGAAAGCGGCTTTTCTTCTAAGACCTTCTGACAAGAAAAGGTCGAAAACAATAATACTGGCAGTAAAGTTTTCCAGCTATTTAATTTATTAATTTTCATATAATTAGTTTAATAAAAATTTAAAAGTTGCATTTAATCACAAAACTGTATGTTCTTGAATTAGGAAAACCCCCTAAGTCTACCCCAAACAATGCTGGATTATCTCCATAACTATTTATTTCAGGATCAAATCCGGTATACTTTGTAAAAGTGTAAAGATTGTTTACACCCAAAGAAACCCTAATGGCACTAATTCCTTTGACTAATTTAGCAGGTAGGGTATAACCAAGCGTAATGTTCTTAATACGAACAAAACTTCCATCCTCAATAAATCTTCTGGAAAATGGCAAAGTTCTCCAAAACTGTCTGATAGGCTTTGGTGCCAATGCAGTAGAATTATCAGCACCCTCTTTCCAGGCTCCATTAAACATATCTAAAGTAACATTTTTTGAAGTTCCGATATTAGCATTCCATACACTATTCATATTCACAATATCGTTTCCCTGAACCCCGTTTATAAATATACTCAGATCAAAGTTTTTATACTTGAAATTATTAGTGAATCCAAATGTATAATCTGGATTAACATCCCCGATAACCACGCGATCGGTAACAGAAATAGAGCTTGGATCATTATCAAAATTCCTATACTTAACTTCACCAATCATGCGTCCGATAATATTCATTGGCTGCCCGCTGAACACCAATGAGTTTCTAACTTCTGCCTCATTATCGAAATAGCCATCTTCTACATAACCATATAAAGTTCCTATTGGTAAGCCGGCACGTTGAATAAATGGAGCATCACGGGTAGAAATATTGCTCGCAAATTGCTCTTTAACATCACCACCTAATGAAATGATTTTATTTCTGTTAAATGAAAGATTGAAATTTGTTTTCCATTGAAAATCCTTCTTGCTGATAACAGTTGCATCCAATGCAATTTCCAGGCCCTTATTTTCTACAGATCCTGAATTTCTTAACTGACGCTGAAAACCAGTAGATGCCGGTGTAGTAATAAATTGCAATAAATCATTGGTGCGCTTTAAATAAACATCAACATGTGCACTAACACGTCCATTAAACAAACCAAGATCTAATCCTGCATTATATGCATTGGTGGTTTCCCATTTAAGTTGCGCATTAGCTGGTCCTGCAAACACGTCATCGGCTAAGCCCGTTTGTACCGCACCATTAAATGTATAATTGTAAACAGCAAGCTTAGACAAAGAGGCATAAGAGCCAATACCCTGATTACCCGTTTGACCATAACTGGCTCTTAATGTTAACTCACTGATTGCATCAATTTTTTGGATGAAAGACTCCTTATGTAATTTCCAAGCAAGCCCTGCTGAAGAAAAAGCAGCCCACTTGTTATCTTTACCAAATTTGCTGGATCCGTCATTTCTATATGAAACAGATAAAATATACTTATCTGCATAGGTGTAATTTAAACGACCCAAAACAGAGACCAGATTTGATTGGAATTTATTTGTTACAATTGGTAAAATTTGTTCTGCCGATTGCAGGTTATCATTTTTCAATAGATCATTTGGAAAGGTTTTAGCTTCCGCGCGCTTGGAGCTACCCATATTTTGCTCGAAAGTTGAGGCAGCAGTAGCAGTAAAGCTGTGGTTACCCACTTTTTTATTATATGTCAAAATACTTTCAGACACTATACTAGACCAATTATTATCTGAGATTAAACCCCAACCTTTAGATGCAAAGCCTTCAAATACAGTTCGGGGATAATATTGATCCCTTGAATTAGCACCATAATTAAAGCCGATATTTTGTCTGAATTTTAAATTCTTATTAAGTGTAGCTTCTAGATAACTGGAAGAAAAAATATTAGTAGAAGTAACCCTATTTAAAACATCATTCACATATATATAAGGATTGGTAATAAAATCGTCACCCAGCCCATCGTATTCATCTAAGTTGCTAATTGTTGCAGGATAAGTTAACGCAGAACGAACCACCCCGGCACTTGCGGCATCTGATTTATCTGTACCAGTTTTTACGCCTCTGGTTGAGGAATTAGAAATGGAGTTACTTGTTCCAATTTTAAACGTTTTACTGATATTTCTGTTTAAATTAAAGCTCAGGCTTAATTTTTTATAGCCCGAAGTTTGAATAACGCCTTCCTGGTCTACATAACCAAAAGTGAAACTGTGACTACCTGCTTCAGATGCACCAGAAACGTTTAAAGTATACTGCTGTGTAAGCGCTTGTCTGAATATTCTATCCTGCCAATTATTATTGTCATTTTCATATGCAGATGGATTAGGAAAAAGCAAAGAATAATTGGTTCCATCATATTTATTTGCATTATTAAACGACAGGTTTTGAAAATTAGCATACTCCATCGGATTGAGCATTCGGATTTTTTTTGATACCTCTGCCAATCCGATTGTTGAATTAAATTCAACTTTATCTTTTCCTATCTTACCTTTTCTTGTTGTAATTAAAACAACACCATTGGCACCGCGTGAACCATAAATAGCAGTTGCTGAAGCGTCTTTTAAAACATCTATAGATTCAATATCGTTAGGATTTAAAAAAGCAAGTGCATTGAGTGTTTGCTTCTCATCACCCCCTATAGATTCTGGCGTTGTTCCACTGCTACTATTATTGAAAGGAACACCATCAATTACATATAAAGGTTCCGTTCCACCCAAAAAAGAATTAGACCCACGAATTCTAATACTAAGCCCGGCTCCTGGTGCCCCATCATTTTGAGTAACGTTTACCCCAGCCAATTTACCTTGCATGGCTTGTAAGATATTCAATGGATTATCACGCATGATATCTTCCCGGTTAAGCCTTTGGGCAGACCCGGTTAAATCTGACTTTTTTACTGATCCATAACCAATTACCACTAAATCAGCCAGTGCCGAAGTAGTAGATCTGAGGGAAACAGTAACTGTAGATTTTTTTGAAACATTAACTTCCAATGTTTCCATACCTATAAAAGTTACCATCAGCGTTGTAGCTTCAGAAGGAAGTTCAATCGAAAAATTACCCTTATCGTTACTTAATGCAACAACTTTTGAATTTTTAACCGAAATCGTTGCTCCATTGATTGGAACCCCGGATTCATCTACTACTTTACCGGTAATTTTCCTTGATTGTGCCTGACCGTCAACAACTAGTATAGCAAAATACAAAAGAAAGAAAATGAACAGTTTTTTCATAAAGCAAGGATTTTATCAAATGTAAATAGTTGTTTATATAGATTATGATACTTTTTTATCCCTTTATTGTATTTTATTAGTTAATAAATCCTATTTTGTAGCATATTATAGTTATAATTAACATGATATTATTTTATCAGTATTATGAAAAACGACCTATTAAAAGAAATCACACCCCTTACAAATAGTGATTGTTTTACGATTTTTTCCAGAACTAAAACTGAATTTGATTTCCCTTTACATTACCATGAAGAGTTTGAAATTAACCTGATCATTAATGCAAAGGGCGCCAAAAGAATAATTGGTGATCATATAGGAGAAATTGATGATATAGAGCTTGTATTAATAGGTCCCAACCTACCGCATTGCTGGACAACACATCAATGTAAAAACAACATAATTTCTGAAATTACCATTCAATTTCACAAAGACCTGATAGACGAAAAATTTTTACGTCGTAATCAATTATTTTTTATAAAGGAAATGTTTGAAAAGGCTAAACAAGGAATTCAGTTTTCTAGTTATACCGCCAACTCGGTTCAAAAGAGAATCATTGACCTGGCAAACAAACAAGGTTTTTTATCGGTACTGGAGCTCATGTCAATCTTACACCTGCTATCCAAATCAAATGACATGCAACGATTGTCAGGAGCAACTTTCAGCAATATCAATCAATCATACAATAGCAGGCGGGTAGAAAAAGTAGTTGACTATATAAACCAGCATTTTGACAAACAAATTAGTCTGGCTACCGTAGCAAATCTGGCCAACATGACAGAGGTATCGTTTAGTAGATTTTTTAAACAACATACAGGAAACAGCTTTATTAATAATTTACTGGAAATCAGATTGGGACACGCCTCCAGGCTATTAATTGACACCCATTTACCCATTAGTCAAATTGCTTTTAATTGTGGTTTCAATAATATTTCTAACTTCAACCGGATATTTAAAAAGAAAAAAGGATGTACGCCTAAAGAATTTAGGGAAGATTACACCAATATCAATCGCGTATTTATTTAAATTAAATTATATGAAATTATTATGTAAGTGTTTCGTTTTTCTGGTACTTATAACAATGTCCGGCACTGCTATAAGTCAGCCGTTTATCAATGAAATCAAGGCTTTCAGAAGGGCAGACTCTATTGCAACACCACCCGAAAATGCAATTTTGCTAATAGGCAGTTCTAGCTTTACCAACTGGAAAGATGTAGCTAACTATTTCCCGGATCAAACGATTATTAATAGAGGCTTCGGAGGATCTTCACTTCCGCATATGATTATGTATGCCGAAGACATTATTTTCAAATACAACCCTAAACAAATCATTATTTATTGTGGCGAAAATGATTTAACAGGAGGCCCCTCTGTTACTGCAGATACTATTTTGGAGCGCTTAAAAAAACTACACCAACTAATCAGATCAAGGTATAAAAAAGTACCGATCGCTTATATATCGATGAAGCCTAGTCCAAGCAGAGAGAAGTATTTAGTAACTATGCAAAAGGGTAATGCGCTGATCAAAACATTTATGGAGCAGCAAAAGAAATCCAGCTATATAGATGTTTACCAAAGCATGCTGGATGCAAATGGTAATATACTTACCCATATTTTTTTATCCGATAAGCTACACATGAATGCAGAAGGGTATAAAATATGGCAGGGTGTTATTGCACCTTATTTGATAAGATAATTAATATTGCTTTAGATAACTGTGGTATGTTCCCCAAAGAAAAGTATGGTTAATTGATAAACACAAAACGAGGGTGAACAGAGGTAAAGTCAGATTATTATAGTTTTACAATTAAAGCCATAGTGGCGGCAGTATGTTTTCTAGTAGGCTCGTCATATTTAAAAATGGGATCTTTTGAAAAGTATTGTTTCAATTCGGTACGCCATAATACTTTAGAAGATAGTTGATAATCGTAATTAACCGACACACCAAATGTTTGATATCCATTATGCGTGGCTGTTGGTATTATTGTTTGCTTTTTATCGATATAATATTCAATCCTACCTGCAATTTTACTCTTTGTATTTAAATTAATTTTAGAAATGATAACTGGTGTATACCAGACAGCTGCCTTGGCATGTTCATTACTCTGAATACCTATATCAAAACCAAATAGTAAGGAAAGTTTTGAAGAGTCATCATATATAGCATAGAGATTATGAAATATCCTTAAAGCATTCATACTGTCTGACTTTATAATACCAATAAAATTACTATAATTAAACGTCAGCTTATTACTTCGTTTATAACTTACCTGTATGCCAACAGCGGGTGTATGATCCCAATTGGTTATTTGAATTTTTTGCCAACCATTGAGTATATGAAATGCGATGTATAAATCCTCTTTTTTATTAGTATAATTAAACTTAATCCCAGACTCAAAGTAAGGTGAGTTTTCAGCTAATATACTTCTGGTTAGATTCCAGCAATCTCTTCCAATTGCACTTTCGAAACCAATATGCGATGGCAGTACACCGATATCTATCCAAAATTCATGTTGTTTAAATGGTTTATAACCCAGATTAGCTTCTAATAAAGGTTTTGCCCAATTGGGTTCAGCGCTTAAATTATACTTGGCATAATTACCTGTCATCAATGCTATATTAGATCTTATACGATTGCTTTGATAATTTGCTTTTAGATAAGCTAAATTGACATTGAGCTGATTATGTTTTTTATAATTATAATTATAATCGGGCTTCTCTAAGTTGAAGGGCTTTGAGAAATCATAGCTATAATAAGTTTCAAGATACCCGGTAAGACGAATTTTACTTACGCTGTCATTTTGAGAAAAACAACAACATGAAATCATAAGTAATAAAATTAATATGAAACTTCTCATTAATTTTTTAAATATTAATTGAATAAATTAAATATAAAGTTACTAAGAGAACCAGTTAAACTAATACCCATAAACGATTAGCCTGTAACGTAATGATATTAATGAAATATTTCAGACAGGTTTTTAACACTATCGGGTAGCATTATCTTATAATACAAACCACTGGTTGTATTCTTTACTTCAAACACATTATCGCCAATTATTTTAAGATCAGTGTATTTCCCACCCGGTATTTTCAGCATTGGATGCCCATTTTTACTGAGAATATAAAGTTCATAATTGTTTACCGGAACAAAATAAGCTTTGGTTGGCAATCCTGTATATTCATCTCGTATATTTCTTGAAGGACTAATTTCGGCG
>CALPNW020000116.1 GCA_943325035.2 Sphingobacterium thalpophilum
CATACCAGAATTTAATCTATGAGGCGGCGTTGTTCCATCCTTTTACTAACCATTTTTGTTGTTTGCGGCAGCTTTGTTGCGGACAATCCTGTAATGGATGATGGGGTAACGGTTGCGGGATCTTCTTCTAAAGTGCTGCGTTTCTATCCCAACCCCGCCACCCAGTATATTCAGTTTGAGTTCGATAAATCTGTCGATAAAACCTACACACTGGAGATCTACAATTTTATTGGTCGCAAGATGTCGGCTTCTGTATTAAGCACGCCAAGAATTACCATCTATTTTGATGATAATTATTTTCGCGGATTGTATGTTTTTCAGTTGCGAGATATTTCCGGAAGAATCGTTGAATCCGGAAAATTTCAAATAGTACGATAGTACTCAGTGGCTTGCTGCAACATCACAACCAATACTATTCAGCATTTTAATTTAAAACCGGTCGGTGACCTCCACTATTAAAAATTTAAGGTAGTTGGTATTATCCATTCCCCGTATGATCGGATGGTCTGCTGCCTGCGTATTGAAAGTGACCTGTCTGATCTTTTTGCGTGCATCTTTTGCAGCCATTTCTATTGTTTGTAAAAACAGATCCGGAGACACCAGATTAGTACAACTGGAGGTAACGAGAAAACCTCCGTTTCTCAGGAGTTTCATCCCTCTTAAATTGATCTCCTTATATCCTGCAACAGCTTTATCTATACTTTCTCTGCTCTTTGTAAATGCAGGTGGGTCCAGCATTACAACATCATATTGTCTTCCTTCCCTTACCCAGTCTTTGAGAACATCAAATGCATTCAGGGTCTGAAACTGTACCGTTTTTTCCAGGCCATTTAATGCTGCATTTTTATTAGCCTGTACAACGGCTTGCTCCGAAATATCTATTCCCAGTACCGATTTTGCACCATAATGTGCTGCGTGTATTTCGAAGGTTCCTGTATAGGTAAATGCGCCCAGTACTTCTGCGTCTTTTACAATATGCTGAATGGCTCTTCTGTTGTCTTGCTGGTCTAAAAAATAACCGGTCTTTTGTCCGTTCTCTATATCAACATTAAATTGCAATCCGTTCTCATTAATGACAATATTGGTATTAAAAGGCTCAGACAAAAAACCTTTTTGCTGTTCCATCCCTTCCAGTACCCTTACAGGCACATCGTTCCTTTCATAAATTCCTTTAGGCGAAAAAATTTCATTTAATGCCTTTACTATGGCGGGTTTCCATTTATCCATTCCAAGGGCCAGCGTTTGCAGTACAAAATAATCGTTGAACTTGTCTATGATCAGTGCAGGCATATCATCTGCTTCCCCAAAAATGAGTCTGCAGTTTTCGGTATAGCCTATTTTTTTTCTATACTCCCAGGCAGCCTGAATTCTTTTAAGAAAGAATGCTTCGTCTACTTTTTCGGGTTTACGGGTAAGCAGGCGAACCAGGATCTGCGATTTCGGGTTATAATAGCCAATACCGGCAAATTTGCCATCGGAATAACGGACTTCCACCAAGTCTCCGGCTTCCGGTTCCCCGGCAACCCGGTCTACTTCATTTCCATAAATCCACGGGTGTCCGTTAGCTATTCTCGGGGCAATTTTTTTTCTGAGGTAAACCTTGATCATTTGGCAAATATAGCACTGCTGGGACTGTCATTTTTTCTCTTTTCTTTGCGTGGCAAAATTTTTGCCTATTGTAGAATCAATTAATAATTACCATGGAAGAGCAAGAAATGACCAATAACGCAGAAATAACTGAAAAAATGGAAGGAATGGATATAAATGCTGACGAAAATGCAGCCGGAACCACTCATTTGAATGAGCCGGTAACCGAAGAGTCAGCTTTGGAAAAATTAGAGGCTGAATTAGTGGAGCAGAAGGATAAATACCTCAGGCTGATGGCTGAATTTGATAATTTCAGAAGAAGAACAGCCAAAGAGCGTCTGGAATTGATCCAAACTGCCGGAAAGGATGTGATTGTTTCCCTGCTGGATGTACTGGACGATTGTGACAGGGCAGAAAAGCAATTAAGTGGCACAGATGATATTGCCGTTCAAAAAGAGGGCATTTTACTGGTTTTCAATAAACTACGTTCTACTATGCAGCAAAAAGGCGTTAAAGCCATGGAAACAATTGCTTCAGACTTTGATGTGGAGAAACACGAAGCCATTACAGAAATACCTGCCCCCAATAAAGCGATGATAGGAAAAGTGATCGATGAAGTAACAAAGGGGTATTTTTTGAATGATAAGCTGATCCGTTTTGCTAAAGTGGTAGTCGGAAAATAATAAGAACACCCCCAACCAAATAATACTATGTCTACTAAAAGAGATTTTTACGAAATTCTGGGTGTGAGCAAATCGGCCACTGCGGATGAAATAAAAAAAGCATACCGAAAAACGGCCATGCAATTTCATCCGGATCGTAATCCGGGAGATGCGTCTGCTGAGGAGAAGTTTAAAGAAGCCGCTGAGGCTTATGAGATACTGAGTGATGCGGATAAAAAAGCAAAATACGACCGCTATGGTCATGCTGCTTTTGGTCCGGGTACAGGCGGCGGAGGCGGCCATCATGGTGGTGCAGGTATGAATATGGATGATATCTTCAGCCAGTTTGGAGATATATTCGGAGAAGATGTATTCGGAAATTTTTTTGGTGGAGGCGGTGGTGGAAGAAGCCGTGGCGGAACAAGAGCGCGCGGACAGCGTGGCAGTAATCTCCGGATAAAGTTGAAACTGACTTACGAAGAGATCGCTAAAGGAGTTACCAAGAATGTAAAGGTTAAAAAACATGTTTCCTGTAATACCTGTGGAGGTAGCGGGGCAAAAGATAAAAACAGTGTTCAGAATTGTGGAACCTGCGGAGGCAGCGGACAGGTTCGTAAAGTAACCAGTACTTTTCTCGGACAGATGCAAACCGTAACAACCTGTCCTACCTGTAATGGAGAAGGAACTACTATTACTTCCAAGTGTGGAGCCTGTAAGGGTGACGGCAGGGTGTATGGAGAGGAAACGATCAGTATAGAAATACCTGCAGGTGTACAGGAAGGAATGCAGCTTAGCATGGGTGGCAAGGGCAATGCTGGTGCAAGAGGCGGAGCACCCGGTGATCTGATTATTCAGATTGAAGAAGAGGCGCATGCAGAACTTCACAGAGACGGGTTGAATGTTGCCTATGATTTACATATTTCTTTTCCTGATGCGGTCTTTGGAACGCATATAGAAGTTCCTACTATAGACGGAAGAGCTAAAATAAAAATTCCGGCAGGTACACAAAGCGGTAAAATATTCAGACTAAAAGGTAAAGGATTTCCGGAAGTACAGGGATACAGCAGAGGAGATCAGCTGATCAATGTAAACGTATGGACGCCTCAATCGGTTAGCCCTGAAGAAAAAGAAGCGCTGGATAAAATGGCTGTCAGCGGCAATTTTAAACCAAATCCTGCTAAAGGGGAGAAGAGCTTTTTTGACCGTGTAAAAGAAGCATTTAGTTAAGCGAACTTCTTTTTCATTCCTTATTCTTTTTTCTCTGGTCTGTAAACCAGGATGGCTTTCTGTATAATAGACAGAAATTCATTTTGCATAAGATCCTTATTGTCTGCTGACGAGGCCGCCAGTTGAAGCACATCATGGTAGCCGAAATGACGGATATGTTTAGATCGTTTTAATACTGCGCCTAATGCAGCAACCGATGCTGCAAAGCGATAGCGGGATGATGCACTGTCTAATAGTATGGGTGCATAACTGATAAAAAAATGCTGTTGCCAGTTATTTTCAGTTTCAGGCTTTTTATACTGAAGTGAAATTGTTGCAAAAGGCTGATTAATGAAAAGAGAATCGTTCAGTACAGGGGTAATTTCAAAAACGGCCATTGAAGCATGACCGCTTCCCACTTCGCCGCCCTCCAGCTGATTAATACTGTCGGCCACTGCATTTTTTTTATTGTCGTATCCGATTAACCGATAGTTCTGAATAATGGCATTATCGAATTTGACTTTCACAAATGCATCGTTGGCCACGGCATACATTGTTTCCGTAAATTCCCGGATCATTATTTTTTCGGCTTCCCTGATCTGGTCGATATAGGCAAAATTTCCATTCCCTTTTTTTGCCAGGGATTCCAGTTTGCTGTCTTTATAATTACCCATACCAACCCCTAAACAGGTAAGGTAAATACCTGTTTGCCGGTAAGTACTGATCAGGTCTTCCAACTCTTTTTCTGAGGTCTGGCCTATATTAAAATCACCGTCGGTTGCAAGTATCACCCGGTTATTTCCTTTGGGAATGAATTTACTTTTTGCCAGTGTGTACGCAACTCTTATTGCATTTTCTCCGGGTGTATCACCATTGGCAGTAAGCGAATCAATGGCAGCTATTATTTTTTTCTTTTCAGAACCTGCAACAGGCGCCAATGGTATGGCTACATTACCTCCATAGGTTACTATACTGATGGTGTCTATGTCCCTGAGATTATCTACAAGCAGTTTAAAAGAGGATTGTAATAAAGGTAATCGGTTGGGCTTATCCATAGACCCTGAAACATCTATCAGAAAAACCAGATTGGATGCAGGAATACTGTCCAGATTGAGCTTAGGTGCCACTATATTAACGAACAACAATTTGTTACTGGTATTCCACGGGCAACTGGTGAGCTGGGTTCTGCAATTGAATGAGCCAGTCAGCAGTGAATCTTCCTGGTTTTTAAAATTGAAGTAGTTCAGCATTTCTTCGATGCGGATAGCATCTGCAGGTACAAACATTTCATTGTTCAGAAATCTTCTGATATTGCTGTAAGACGCTTTGTCTACTGTTAAAGAAAAACCTGTTTCCGGAAACCTTTTTACTTCTGTAAACTCATTTTCAATAATGTTGCTGTAGCTCTCTCCCGGAACGGAATTGGAATAATAAGTGCCTTGTTTACTATTGGTGATGAAAGATGCAGGTTTCCGGTTATACTGCTGTGCGGTGAAGGGCAGCATCTTCAACCGGAGTAACTGATAGCTGCGCGCGTCTACCAGTGTTGCCTGTGTTTCATAGCCATAAAGGGTAAGTGTAATGCTGTCTGTAATATTGGAAACAGGAATACCGAAGCTGCCATCGTTGCCACTCGTATAGGCGAGGGTTGCTTTTGATTTGATTTTAATTTTTACACCCTCCAGCGCACGCCCGTTTTCATCTTTTATTTCGCCTCTCAGGTAATACTGGCAATTAACAGATGTGATGGAAAACAGCAGCAAAAAAAGCCCGGTAAACCTTTTCAATGGCCGGCAATTGATTAACTGTAATATACTAAAATACTTGCTTCATTAAGCAGGGGGGTAAGGTGGTGGGGTATCTATTCCGAACCCTTCAGCTGATAAATTTCCTTAAGATTTCTGCCAAAGCCATCATAATCCAATCCATAACCCAACACGAATCTGTTGGGAATAGAGAAACAACAGTAGTCAATATTTACCGGATAAATGGTGGCATCGGGTTTGTGCAGCAGTACCGCAATTTTCAGGGAAGCAGGCTGCTGGTGCTTCAACTGTGGAAGGAACTCAGTAAGGGTTTTGCCCGTATCAATAATATCTTCCAGAATAATTACGTGTCTGTCATTGATATCGGCATCCAGCCCAATGGCCGTAATCACATTACCGGTAGATTTTGCACCTTTGTAGGAAGCCAGTTTAATAAAACAAATCTCTGCTTCTACTTCTACTGATTTAAACAGATCTGCAGCAAACATAAAAGAACCGTTCAGGATGGCAATGAACAATGGTTTTTTACCGGCATAATCTTTATTGATTTCAACTGCCAGCTCTTTTATTTTTTCCTGAATCAGCGATTCCGGTAAATAGGATTCAAATGTTTTACCAAACAGAGTTACAAATGACATAGAATTATTTATTGGTTTTTGTCTGGGCAGTTGAAGTAATTGCTTTCAGATAAATTTTGTTTCCGGTAACAGGTGTGATTATTTTACTGAAGTTGTTATACTGCAGCAGATTTTCCAGTCTAACTCCTTCCTGTTGCGCAATGGTATATAAATTTTCACCTTCTTTTACAATGTGAAATTCAGTAGCTCCTTTTTTTTGTTTCTTTTCCAGAAAAATCAACTGGCTGGCTTCCAGAATTTCTGTGTTGCTTATTTCATTAAAGTCCATCAACCTGCTTAAGGTGATGTCATACTGATTGGCAAGGGCCAGTAATGAAGTGCCTTCTGTAGCAAGTATAACTTTTGTTTGATTGATGGTAAAGACGCCTTCGGGATATCCGGATGTTACTTTAATTTCCGGCTGTTTTTTGGGTGCGGCCTCAGCAGTTTCAGCAAGTTCTGCATTATCCGGCTCTTCAGCCAGAACAACAGTTGTATTTACAGGCTTAGCGCTGGCTTGTTCTGCCAGTTGTTCCTGTGGCAAAAGATCAGACACCTTTGCCTGTATAACCCGCTGTATCGCCGGATCAGTAAGGGAATTTACAAGTGTTGATTTTGTGCCCGTAGATTGTATTGCAATTGCCTGTGTATTGAAGCGATCGAGCTGGTAGTCTTTGATCAGTTTGATCAGTTTCTGCGGGTAGGCCGGCAAAGTAGCATAACCTGCTTTTTTTAAACCATTGGCCCAGGCTGTATAATCAGCTGGATTGAGCCTGAATAAAAAATTATAATGGGGCCGGGTTCTTAAAAATTCGGAATGGTCTTTGTAAGAAGCTTCGGCATTTGGGTAAACCCTGAAACATTCACCCCTTTCATCGTCATCATGATAGGTCTTGTCTCCGGTCCATTCTGTTTTGCATTTAATGCCGAAATGATTATTGGAACGTTTTACCAGATCGCTTTCTCCGGACTGTGATTCCAGAATACCCTGCGCCAGCGTAATAGCTGCAGGAACACCTGAACGGAGCATTTCTGCTACTGCCAGATCTCCGTATTGTTGAATATACAGTGCTGTTTTGCTTTGCTGTGCATTTGCATTCAATGCAAACACAAGAAAAAGCAATGTTAAAAAACGCATCATACCGACTTCTTTTTTATAAATGATATACCATCTCTTATGGTTAATAGAACCTGTTCTGTTCTCGGATCCTGCTGAACATGTTCATTAAACGCCTGTATTGCTTTTGCGTTTTTTCCTGTTACCGGATTCTCCAGCACCTGTCCGTGAAAAAGCACATTGTCTGCGAGAATGATGCCCCTCTCCGATAATCTCGGAACCAGTTTTTCGTAGTAGTCTATATAGGCTGTTTTATCAGCATCTATAAATACAAGGTCCCACTGAAAGGGCAGGGATTCAATGATTTCCAGCGCATTTCCGACGTGCAAAGTTACCTGCTTATTTTGATTGGATTTGCTAAAATTTGCAGCTGCGGTTGCCGCATCTTCGGGTCTTATTTCAATGGTATGCAACATGCCGTCAGGGGCCAATCCTTTAGCCATACACAGGGCACTGTAGCCGGTAAATGTGCCAATTTCCAGGATATAGGTTGGCTGCAGCAGGGTACTGATAAATGTTAAAAATGCGCCCTGCACTTTGCCGCTGAGCATATGTGCTTTGGTATGCGTAAGGCTTGTTTGTTTATTTATTTCGGCCAGCTCCGGAGATTCCGGGGATGAATAAAAATCTGCATATGCTTCCGCTAATTGGCTTATAAATTCCATAATCTGAGCTGTTGCTTTCTGCCCGTGGGCGAAAAGCCGGTTAGGCTGTTTTTGCCGCTGATGGTTGTTTATCTGCGGAGATCAGCAGTAATCCAAGGAAAGTTATAGTTCCGTTGATGATCAGCAATTCCAGTCCGAATTCAAAGGATCCGAATAATACTTTCTGGTATTTTTCCAGCATAAAGCAAAGGATGGGGGATGCGATACATATATAAGGAACCAGTTTGTCTTTTACTGATTTACTGGTGAGTATACCGAATGAGAATAAACCCAGTAATGGTCCATAAGTATACGCCGCTATCTTAAGCAGCAAGCCGATCATACTTGGATCATTGACCCACTTAAATACCATTACAAAAAGCAGAAAAATTCCGGCAAAGCTAAGGTGTACCATCTGTCTGATTTTTTTCTGTCTGGCGGCAGACAGATCTTCTCTTCTTTGTATTCCCAGAATGTCTATACAGAAAGAAGAAGTAAGGGCTGTTATGGCACCATCCGCGCTTGGAAATAAAGCAGAGATCAATGCGATGATAAAGATCACAGAAACATAAGGAGGCATATGCTGGAGTGCTATAACCGGGAATATTTTATCACCTGTTGCGGTAATATTTACGCTTGCTGCGTAGATGTATAGCAACCCTCCAAGGAAAAGAAAAATCACGAGAACCGCTGCAAGTACAACAGCCATAGACAGTACATTTTTCTGAGAGTCTTTCAGGTTTTTAACAGAGATGTTTTTCTGCATCATTTCCTGATCCATACCGGTCATGGTAACAGTAATAAATGCACCGGCAATGATCTGCTTCACAAAAAAGAGTTTACTGTTAGGGTCGGTAAAAAATATTTTGGAGTATCCTTTCTGACTCATGACCTGCAAACTTTCTCCCAGACCCATATCCATTTTATTGAGAATGTAAATCACACAGATCACAAGACCTGCAAGCATACAGCTGGTTTGAAGTGTGTCGGTATATACAATGGTTTTAACCCCTCCTTCAAAAGTGTAGAGTAATATCATCACCAGAATGATCAGGGTGGTAGCCCAGAACGGAATATTGAAACTGTTCAGTATTGCTTCCTGTAATATGTTTACTACAAGGTACAAACGTGCGGTTGCACCCAGAACCCTCGAAAGGATAAAAAAGGACGACCCTGTTTTGTAGGAACTTTTCCCCAGTCTGGATCCCAGATAATTGTATATAGAAGTGAGGTTGAGTCTGTAATAAAGTGGCAGTAAAATATACGCAATCATCAGGTAGCCCAAAAGGTAACCAATGGTGATCTGCAGATAGGCGAAGGATTCTCTGGCTACAGCCCCCGGAACGCTTACAAATGTCACACCACTTAATGAAGTACCCACCATTCCAAAGGCAACGAGCATCCAGTTACTGTTCCTGTTGCCAATGAAGAAAGACTGGTTGTCACTATTTTTACCTGTATACCAGGCTACACCAAGCAAAATCAGAAAGTATCCTATCACAAATGAAAAAAGCAAAACTGGGGACATATGGCCTATTATTACGTTTAATAAAGAATTTCGTAAAGTAGTAAAAATAATTCAGGTAATTTGTTCAACTTAATACAGATTTATGCAAGTCAATAGTTTGACGGTTTTTTGTGGTTCTAAATCGGGCAGAGACCCTTTGTTTATCAGTGAAACAAGTTCGCTGGGTAATTTAATGGCAATAAATAATATTTCACTTGTATATGGTGGCGGGCACAAGGGACTGATGGGTGCTGTTGCAGATGCTGTAATGGCCGGCGGCGGGAATGTGATTGGCGTAATACCTGAATTACTGTTGGAATGGGAACAGCAGCATAAGGGCATCACAGATCTGAGAGTGGTAGCAGATATGCATATCCGAAAAAAAATG
>CALPNW020000117.1 GCA_943325035.2 Sphingobacterium thalpophilum
ATGCTTCATGCTGCCCTCCTGAAATGAATATTTTTTGTCCGCAAATTTTATACTGATCATCCTGCAGCGGTTTGGCACTGGTAGTAATATCTGTGAGTGAACTGCCCGCCTGCGGCTCTGTTAATGCCATCGTTCCCTGCCACTCTCCTGCAAATATTTTGGGAACATATTTTTGAATCTGATCTATAGAGCCAAAACTGGTAATGAGACCGGCAGAGCCGGCGGAAAGCCCGAGGTAGCCTTCAACACCATTATTCGCTGCCTGAAAAATGTGGTGTGCAGTGCTAAATATCATTTCGGGTAATTGCATTCCTCCATATTCAAATGAAGCACTTGCACCAATCCATCCCTGTGAAGCGGCCTCTGTGATGATTCTTTTAAGTGCCGGATGGGTGGTTACATTTCCCTTTCCGTCATATTTGGCGGGCTGTTCATCCATCTCTTTAAAATAGGGCGCCATTTCCTGATCGGCCAGTAGTTTGGCAGACTCAATCATCATCCACGCCTGTTCTTCGTTCAGATGGGCATATCGCTCATACTCGAAAAGGTCTTTGATTGGATGCACATCGAACAACAAAAATTTCAAAAAATCCATATTGGTGTAACGGGCCATAAAGCAGAAATTAGAATGGTAAAAAATGAGTTTGTCAGCCGGTTTATCTGGCGGTTCCTCCGTCTATCGTAAGACAGATTCCGTTTACATAAGCGGCTTCATCTGATGCAAGGTATAAATATCCGTAAGCAATATCTATTGGTTTCCCCCAGTGCCCTGCAGGAATCATTGGTATGAGTTTTTGCTTTACTTCAGCGGGAATACTATCTGTCATTTTAGTTTCAATAAATCCGGGTGCTATACAATTTGCCGTTATTCCAAAACGGCCCAGTTCCAATGCCCATACTTTGGTCATGCCAATGATTGCAGATTTGCTGGCAACATAATTTGTTTGACCATAGTTGCCACGAAGTCCTACGTTGGATGATGCAGAAACGATCCGGCCATATTGCTGCGTTTTCATATAGTGAGCAACTGTTTGGGTACAGTTGAATACGCCGGTCAGATTTACTGCCAATACTTTTTCCCAGTCGTCGGCCTCCATTTTCAGCAGCGTTTTATCTTTTGTGATACCTGCATTATTGATAAGAATATCGATGCGATGTTTTTTGCTGATGATCTCTGCTGCAGCCAATTCCAGCGCTGCTTTGTCGGTTACGGACACTCTGGTAAAATAAACATCCAGTTGCTGATTTCTTAAATCTGCTGCCAGCTGTTCTCCTTCATCGGAAAGGTCCCAGATAAATACGGTAGCGCCTTCTTTTGCAAAGAGTTCTGCTGTTGCTGCACCAATACCGGCAGCTCCTCCGGTGATGACAGCTATTTTATTTTTCAGTCGCATATGTCGTTGATAAATTTATATTTTTTTAATCGGGTTTGAGGGTATAGCAGCCCTTTGCAATGGAGAGTTTGGTATTTCTTGAAATGGTAATACCCTGCTGAATTTCCCTGATACAGTTAATTAGATAATTAAAGATCGATTAAAGTTAATACTATCGCAAGAATCTGCCTTTAAAATAAGTGGGTTTATGCAATAAAAGTTCAAGCTTTGTTCAAGCATTTACGCACAAATAAAGTACATTTAAAAATATTTTCCCTGAACAACACCAATAGGGTTTTTCAAGCTAATTTAAATTAACAATCTTCATTAATGGCGGTCACCTGTGCTGATACAGTTAAGATAGTGGTAGTGGAGGATGGAATGACCATGTCACTCATTTTTATATGGCAGAGCACTACTTTCTTTATTTTGAGGAACTCGACTGGTGCGACAGCATCAAGCGTGCCGGGTTTGAGGTTTGGGTAAACTGTAAAGTGTTGATTTATGATAAAAATCTATATCTGTAGGAATGCAGAGTGCGCTGAAAACCTATTATTTGACGAGAAACCGGCTCTTATTTATCCGCAGGAAGGCTCCATTTGTACAGGCGGTTTTTTTAAATCTATTTTTTGCGGATAGTTTCCCCCTAAATATCATGATGTAACTTATAAGTGCTTAGAAAGATTTTATCAGACAGCATTTCAGGGCAATCTGGCGGAACCTGACCAATACTAAAAACAGCAGTTATTCCGGGTTCCGACCTTAAAATTTTAATATGGTTATTTTTTTCTGGGTTTGTATTTTAATAATATTTTATACCTATATCGGGTATGGTCTGTTACTGTTTATACTTGTAAAAATCAAAAAAATACTTGTTAGTGCCAAGCAGGATATCCAGGCCGTTTATACACCCTCTTTAACGGTGATAGTAGCCGCCTACAATGAAGCCTATTGTATGAAAGATAAGATCCTGAATACACTTGCACTCGATTATCCTCCAGGCAAAATTGAATACATTTTTATAACAGATGGCTCTACCGATGATACGGCTTCTATTGTAGCTGAGTTCCCGCAAATAAAAGGAATGCACCAGGAAGGCAGAACTGGTAAAATTGCAGCCGTACACCGCGCAATGAAAGAGGTAAAAACAGAAATCGTTGTTTTTACCGATGCCAACACGATGGTAAATACAGCAGCTTTACTAAAAATGTGCCGACATTACAGCGATCCTGCAGTGGGAGCTATTGCGGGGGAAAAGCGGGTAGAGATCGAAGAAGCTTCAGACGCTACGGCAGGCGAAGGATTCTATTGGAAATACGAATCAAAATTAAAGCAATGGGATTCAGAACTTTACTCTGTAGTAGGAGCTGCAGGTGAATTATTCAGTATACGTAGAAATTTGTACGAGCCGGTTGAAACGGATACAATATTAGATGATTTTATGATATCTATGAATATTGCGCTCAAAGGTTACAGGATTGTGTATGAACCGGAAGCATATGCTTCCGAAAAGGCTTCCGCTAATACCGGAGAAGAATTGAAACGCAAAATACGGATTGCAGCTGGTGGTGTACAATCTATCGTAAGGTTGAAAGGGTTGCTGCTGCCATTTAAGCAGCCCATATTGACTTTTGAATTTGTCAGTCACCGGATTTTAAGGTGGGTGGTAACTCCTTATTTACTGATCCTGTCTTTTTTTATGAATGCATATCTGGTAACCCGCCCGGGAACTTGGAATGTATATTGGATGATGATGGCAGGCCAGATTTTCTTTTACGGGTCAGCATTTTTTGGCTGGTGGATGGGAAAGCGTCAGATTAAAATCAAGCTCTTTTTCATACCTTATTATTTCTGTCTGATGAATTACGCTGTTATTGCAGGACTTAACAGGTATCTATTCATGGAACAGAGTGTTCTTTGGGAAAAAGCTAAAAGAAAATAAAGCATGCTGTTATATTGCGGTATTGTTATAATAATTACACTTGTTTTCATTGAAATGAGATAGCTTTATGACTGTAAAGCTGTGTATATCCAATTCCAAGTGAAATGATGAAGAAGGTACTTTGTGTTGATGATGATAGTATATCTCTTACTATTTCAAAATTATTGTTGAAAAGAACAGGATTTACCGAAGCCGTTGATACTGCTGTAGATGGCAGCGAGGCACTTGAATATTTTAGTAAATTATTTGCCGACAACCCCGATCCAAAAACTGAAGCTCCGGAATTGATTATATTAGATATCAATATGCCTGTAATGAATGGCTGGGAGTTTTTGGAGGCTTATGTCAGCGAATTTGCTGACAGATTACCGAATACAAAAGTGGTCATATTGTCTTCGACCATTGATCCGGAAGATTTTTTAAGGGCCAAAAAATATGATGTAGTTTCTCAGTTTGTAAGTAAACCACTTAGTGTGGAAAATCTTACAGAACTGAAGAAAATGAGTTTATAAAATCGCGGGCTCTCCAAGCCTGTAAAGTTTAATTAATTCCTCTTTTTTACAGGTTAATTTTTCGTTTCACAATTCTGTGGGTTTGTATACTTATCTATAAGCTAGGTAAGTTTATCTCTTTGTGCTCATGAAAAGCAGTTTGTTCTTTTAACTCGTCTGTAAATTTGAATTGTTCGAGGTTTTGATTTTCCATAGAGGGTTGTTTTCCTCTAGAACTGTAAAGTAAAACCCATATGGTATCGAATTGGGAAAGCTATTTTGCTTGGTGTGTTGGTACAGCTGAGAAGTTTAAATTAGGTTTTAGTCCTTATTTGCATTGAAGGAAGTAAGTAAATATTTAATGCGTACTCAAAATGGGGAGCCATCAACCCACCCAAATTGCTTAAAAATAATTAAATTTGGAGATTACAATTAGATTGATTATTTTTTCTCATTTATACATTTAAATATATATTATTCTTGTGATGGATATATAATTAGCTTGTTGATTATTCAAACTGAATGGAAAAAATATTTACAACAAATAAACAAGTAGATATTGCAAATATTTTTCTTGAGGTACGAGTTGATATTAGCTTCAAAACTGATTTTCTTTTTATCTATTACAATGAATTTAAAGAAGAAAAAACTATTCAATTAAAAGGAACAAATTATTCAAGAGAATTCCATTACAATGACCTTTCCTTCGATTTTAATTGTATGCTTTTTGTTTATAATAAAAATTTCGAAGAAAATCAAGTTGCACAAATACGGCTATTTCAATATAATCGAGTAATCGAAAATAAATTATTTCATCTTTCAAATATATTACCTTATGACGGCTGGTTTATTCTCGAAAAAAAAGTTTTTACCCTCTGACAACGAGTCTTCTACGAATCAGGAAGATACCGTAAATCTGGCGCCAATTATAATACCGGAAAATTCATTCATTCATGGATCTTTCTCTTCTAAAAGATCTATTAGAATTGAAGGTGTATCTAAAGGTATTTTATATTCTAAAGAAAAAATAATAATAGATGATGCTGCTCTAGTGGAAGGAAATATTATTGCTTCTGAAGTAATAATTAGTGGGAGAGTAATTGGTAATCTATATTGTTTTGGAAAAATAGTTGTTAAAAACGGAGGAAAAATAGATGGCAATATTTTTACAAACCGATTTCAGAATGAGGAAGGATCGGATATTAAATCGAATATCACTATTTTGAATAATGATACTATTAGTGAGCTTGAAGAGATAAATAAAAATATTATTATAAACTCAGGTTCAAATGAAAATGATCAGTTTGAAAAATTAATTGATAGCTTCAATCCTAATTCATCTAAAGTAAAATAGGTTAGGACGAGCATGAATTATGTGAGGTTAATTCTAAGCAAAACAGCTTCATGTAAACAATCATGAAGGCTGCCATTACATGCTACAGGAGAGGTCTGGATAAGTATTATATTGACCTGTTATATACCCTGCTGGAAAATCCACAAGATTTGAACCCCTATCACTATCTAAGCCCAACCCCTGGTTAAATGTCAAATACATTTTGAATTTACATTACGTATAAATTGATAGTAATCATATTGAAATGGGGGCAAATCAAAATGGCAGATAGGGACTGAACTAAAATGGTATTTGGGGATCACGGCTTACTGGAAATAGGGGGTTAAGGGAGATGGTATTTCTATTCTATCATCTAATTGATGAGTAATTGAATTTAAATAATCAGCATCTTCCCGTTCCAACTGGTACTCTAACAACTCTTGGATTTTCAGATTCACCTTATCCGAAAATCTGGTTTTTATTAAATTTATTGTTCAATTGAATTTGAAAATGATTTGCTTGGTGAACTATTAAACCGCTGATGTGATACAACACCTTTAACTTCAGATATGAACCATTTTAATCTTTCCATTGCAAGTAAATTATTTTCTGTCATTTCTGTTAATTTAAAAAGTTATTGCTGTTTTGTTTTCTATTATTAAGCCTTTTGAAAAGTATCCAATAGGTGATAATATCACTAATGAGAATTCTGAGTATGATTGAATGAATTCACCTTTTGATTTAGATGGATAAAGAATAGTATATTTCTTGACAATATTTGTTTTGTAATCAACACATATTTGTTCCATTTTAAATCTAAAAAGTTGCTTTGAAAAACTTTGGTTTAAAGGGTTCTTAAAATATAACACCAGAGGTTTGTCCATACCTTTTCTATTGGTTAAAGATTGGAAAATTTCAATTTCAGATGATGCTAATTCACATAAAATTGTTTTCTTTCTTGTTCCTGCTGAAATTTTTAGTTCAATAGTGTTTGGGAATGGAAATGATAAATGATTCATTTTGTTTTTTTAGTTTAATTGGGGAAATAAAGTTTCAATTATTTTCTTTTTGGATATTATCAAAATACCCAAATTTTTTTTCATTCTAAATTTTAATGAGTCTTCTGTTACTTCTACTAATGTTGGATTGTATTTGATTTTATCTGAATGTTTTTGAGTTAAATAATCAAAAAGATTACTTTCCCAGTATTTGTTTGAGTAAATTCTGTGATTGCAATTTGTATTATCTAATGATTTTGAATTTAATTTTGGGATGTAGTCTGAAAATTTACCACACATATTATTAATACTTCCACGGCAATAACGAATCTTTTCTCGTAAGCTACCAATACAGAATCCTGTAGTACCACCATTTTTTCTTACATCATTTAAATAATTGGTGATAAGTTCATCTAATTCATCAAATTTTTGATTGATTAGATTGAGATGTTCATTACTCGTTTTTGAATTTCTTTCTGTACTCATGACATGATATTTTTGGTTAAAAAATCACATCAAAAAAATAGGAGAGGGTTACATTTTATTTTGACTGTAAGTCCTCATCGTATTACCACCGTAGAGTTGTTGCTCTCGGTTGGTACTCATTTAAGAGTTCTTGATGATGGCTTAAAGGTATAAAGTTTTTTAATTGATAGAGTAAAGATTTCGTATATAAATTCAGATGTATTGTTTTATCAACAATAAAATACACTTACCATCAGTTAAAATAGAGTGTTATGATGGGTAGGGAATATTGTCAAATTGAGTATTTACCACGAAAATGACCAAAAAAAAGGTAAAAAGTGCGTAACCAAAGTGTAACGGAGATCTAGACATGAAAAAACCCATTGAAAAATCAATGGGTTTTTTTCGATTTTGCGGACCGGACGTGACTCGAACCCGCGACCTCCGCCGTGACAGGGCGGCATTCTAACCAACTGAACTACCGATCCGTTCCGTTTCAACCTATACAGGTCGTTTTCGGGACGGCAAAGATAAGGGGAAATGCCTTTTTGAAACAAATCTTTTCAAAAAAAAATTCAATCCTTATTTTTACGTACTTAATTATACAAAATGCCTCAATACCCTAATAGACAATTTCTAGACTTTGAGAAACCGATAAAGGAACTTTACGAACAGATTGATGATACCAGGAAGCTGGCGGAGAAGAATCCTAAAATAGATTATTCTGCTACACTTGTTCAACTGGAAGATTCTATTGTAGATAAAAGGAAAGAGATTACAGAACAGCTTACTCCATGGCAGCGCGTACAGTTGAGTCGTCATCCCGATAGACCATATACACTTAAGTACATAGAAAAAATGTGTACCAATTTTGTAGAACTCCATGGAGACAGAAATGTAAAGGACGATAAGGCAATGGTGGGTGGCTTTGCTCAGTTAGATGGAGAAACCGTTATGATCATTGGTCAGCAAAAAGGAGTGAATACCAAAATGCGTCAGTTGCGGAATTTCGGAATGCCTAATCCGGAAGGGTATAGAAAGGCACTTCGTTTAATGCGGCTGGCCGAAAAATTCAATAAACCGGTCATTGCACTGGTAGATACTCCTGGCGCTTTTCCTGGTCTGGAAGCAGAAGAAAGAGGACAAGGGGAAGCAATTGCAAGAAATATTTATGAAATGATCCGGCTTAAAGTGCCGGTGATCATCGTAATTATTGGGGAAGGAGCCAGTGGTGGTGCTTTGGGAATTGGCGTGGGTGACAAAGTGCTGATGATGGAAAATACCTGGTATACCGTAATTTCTCCGGAAAGCTGCAGCTCCATCCTATGGCGCAGCTGGGATAAAAAAGAAACTGCAGCAGAACAACTGAAGCTTACTGCAAAAGACATGAAGGGCTTTGGTTTGGTAGATGAAATTGTACTTGAACCTGCAGGTGGAGCGCACTGGGATTATCAGGTAGCTGCTGATATGTTAAAGAGCAATATTCTGAAGGCGCTCAATGAGGTTAAACACAAAACACCCGCAGAAAGGGTGAATGACCGCATTGAGAAGTATGGTAAAATGGGCTTCTGGGAAGAAGTGCCTGCATAAGTTTAAACATCATTTTAATCATTCGTTAATAAAGGGAATATGTTCATCCAGCAACAATTAAGAGGAACAGGTGTAGCGTTGGTTACTCCGTTCACATCCAATAATACAATTGATTTCACGGCGTTGGGTAAAGTGATTGATGCTATGATCAATGGAGGTGTGGAGTACCTGGTTACTTTAGGCACTACAGGGGAAACGCCGGTATTAACCAATCCCGAAAAAAAGGATATTCTTGAGTTCACCTATGAAAAAGTTGATGGACGTGTTCCTGTAGTGGTTGGAATTGGTGGTAACGATACGGCCGACCTGATTCACGATCTCGCCCATTTTCCTTTGGAAAAAGCAGCTGCAATTTTAAGTGCCTCTCCCTATTATAATAAACCTTCTCAGGAAGGTATTTACCAGCACTATAAAATGGTTGCTGCAGAATCTCCCAAGCCAATCCTGTTGTATAACGTGCCAGGCCGTACAGGCCGGAATATGGCCGCTGCCACGACCCTCAGACTGGCCAATGATATTGACAATATCATTGGTATTAAAGAGGCGAGTGGTGATATGGCACAATGCATGCAGATTCTTCGCGACAAGCCAGCCGGATTTTTAGTAGTAAGTGGGGACGATTTACTTGCACTTCCCCAGATTGCCTGTGGAATGGAGGGTGTAATTAGTGTGGCTGCAAATGCTTTTCCAAAAACATTCGGAGACATGGTAAGGCATTGTTTACTCCAGAATTTTGCAGCAGCAAAGCAATTAAATGATGGTTTAATAGATGCCTACGACCTGATGTTTGTTGAAAACAATCCTGCAGGAGTTAAAGCATTCATGGCAGAACAGGGCCTGATTGGTAATTACCTGCGGATGCCAAATGTGCCTTTGAGCAAGTCTGTTCATGACCAGATCCGAAAATACCTGTTGGTAAAATAGACGGGTGTATACTTTCTCCTTTTTTTTAACGGCAATAGCTATCTTATCAGTAGTTTTATCTTCGTTTGAACGATAAATTCTATTTATATGGTTAAAGGATGTTCTTTTCAACTATTTCAATCTCTGCTTCATAATTGCCGGGCACTGTTGCTGCTTCTTGCCGGTATGTTATTGCTGAACCAATCAGAGGCTCAGCAGCCTGCTGAAAGTTCCAGTACTGAAATATATGCTCAATTAAAAAAACTGAATGTTTTAGGTAGTGTACTATATCTGGCTGCACATCCGGATGATGAAA
>CALPNW020000118.1 GCA_943325035.2 Sphingobacterium thalpophilum
AGACCGCCGCCTTACTGGGTTTTGACACTAAAATTGTTGGAAGCACCAACGACTATGCAAAAACTGCAGGCAGTAATGTGGTGGTGATCACTTCCGGCATTCCCCGCAAACCGGGTATGACCAGAGAAGAACTGATCGGCACAAATGCAGGTATTGTTAAGGGTGTAGCAGAAAATATTTTAAAGTATTCTCCGGAGGCAATCATCATTGTGATCAGTAATCCAATGGATACAATGACCTATCTGGCGCTTACGTCTACAGGGTTACCGAAGCATAGAATCATTGGTATGGGTGGTACTTTAGACAGTGCCCGTTTTAAATTTCAGTTAAGCCAGCACTTAAATTGCAGTCCGGCAGATCTGAATGCAGTAGTAATTGGCGGACATGGTGATACTACGATGATTCCACTTATCCGCTATGCAACCTGGAACTCAGCCCCGGTTACTGATTTCTTAAGTGCAGAACAGCAACAGCAAATCGTAAACGACACCATGGTAGGTGGTGCAACACTTACCAAACTGATCGGCACTTCGGCCTGGTATGCACCAGGTGCTGCAGGAGCTGCGTTGGTAGAAAGCATTGTACGCGATCAGAAAAAATTATTTACCTGTTGCGTTAGTCTGGATGGCGAATATGGCCAGAAAGACATCTGCCTGGGTGTTCCGGTTACCATTGGTAAAAACGGATGGGAGCAGATCCTGGACTTTAAACTGAACGCAGAGGAGCAGGCTATATTCAACAAAAGTGCAGACGCCGTAAGAAATATGAATGAAGTATTGAAAACTTTATAAGCTAATCGATGAAAATAAAAAGCCTTCCGCATGCGGAAGGCTTTTTATTTTGTAGGAATCAGTTCTCATACAGCTCTTACAGCAGCAATTTTAAACCCATCAATAAGTACTGTATTTACCGGATCCCTGAAAACGGCCAGTTGAAATTGGTTGCAGCCAGGAGCAACCTATTGCTTTAAAAAATCCGCTGCAACCTGCTGAATCCGTTGAATATCCTGAAGCCGCATGCAGTTAAAATGCCCTTTCGGACAGCTTTTTGTTCCATAGTTAGAACAGGGCTGGCAGGTTAATCGCGGAACAATAAAATTCTCATAGGCCTTCCCTCTATGCTGACTAAGCTGATTGGTGCCATAATAGGGCTCCACATCCAGCAAAGGCGAAGTGCCGCCCCAGATTGCCAGTACTTTTTTATTAAAGGCACAGGCTATGTATTGAAAGCCTGTATCGTGTGATATTACCAACTTACTCCGGCGAACCAGATCTGCCGATTCGTGCAGACTGAATTTACCACAGGAATTGTAGATCTTAACCTTATCAACAGATGCGATCTGTTCACCTTCTAACTGGTCCTCTTTACCCCCAATCAGTATGACCGGGTAATCAAGTAATCTGCACAACTCCTGCAATTTTTCTACCGGTAGTTTTTTGGTGTAATATGAAGCACCTATCACCATTGCAATAAAACCTGCACTGTGCGATAAAGGAATATCATTCCCATTAACATGACAGTCATTTGGTATAAAATAATCCAGCCCCAATCCATCATCCTTAACGCCTAAAGGAACCAGGGCATCAAGGCAACGGAGGGTAATATGCCGCCCGGGCATTTTATTGATGCCCAATTTGGTAAGTAATAATTTCTGGATACTCAGTTTATGGTAAGACAAAACAGGAACCCTTAGCCTGAGTTTAATAACGGCTGTTCTGAAATTTTTATGCAGGTCTATGATGTAATCGAATTGCTCCTGTTTCAGTTCCTGAATCAATGATTGCAGATCATCCTCAAAATAATGAAACTGATCTATGTATGGATTGGCTTCTGATACAGCTTTAAAGGACCGCCTGGTTAAAAAATGAACGGCAGCACCGGGCACCTGCAGTTTCAAACAACGTATTGCAGGTGTAGTGAGTACAATATCTCCGATAGAAGAAAAACGGATGACCAGAAATTTCATGCGCTAAAGTTAACCATTATTGCTTTTCGGGTTATGGAAGCATTTCCTCCGTTTCGAGGTAATCAAGGTCTTTATGAAAGGTTTCCTCAGTAAAGTAATAGGCAATAAGTGAGATAGACATTACCACCACACCCGTAATGATGGCACTTTGTAAAAGATCCCATCCCCAGGTTTTCTGAAACAGATTGAGAAACATCAGGTTAATTAATGGCAATGCTCCCCGAACCATGTTAGGAATGGTGGTAGCTGCAGTTGCCCGCAGATTGGTGCCAAACTGTTCTGCTCCCATGGTAATGAATATAGCCCAGAACCCTGTACTGAACCCCAGCAATCCGCAGATGAGGTACATCCGCTGATCCGTGTTATTGAACCCGCTGAAGAACAGGATCAATGCAGCTATGCATAACAGGTAAAAAGACAACAGTGCTTTTTTTCTGCTCCTGAAATACTGACTCACAAAACCAATGATAATATCACCTGTGGCTATTCCTACATAGGCAAACATAATAGCCCTTCCACTTTCTATATGACTATCGGAATAAAGTTCTCCTGCAAAACGGTTACTCAGGTTTACAAGAATACCAATCACATACCAGGTGGGCAAGCCAATAAGAACTGCCAGCATGTATTTTTTAAACCGTTTACTGTTATTGAAGAACATCAGGAAATTGCCACGCTGAACACCCGCCTGGTGTTTGATATTGGTATACATCCCGCTTTCAACAACAGAGACCCGCAGTAGCAGTAAGCCTACACCAAGGCCTCCTCCTATTTTATAACAGAGCCGCCAATCGTTGGTCAGCTTATAAGTAAAGTAAGCGAACACTGCTCCAAACAAGCCAATACCTGCTACCAGCGATGTACCAACACCCCTTTTATTTTTTGGCAACAACTCGCTCACCAGTGTTATACCTGCACCCAGTTCACCGGCTAAACCAACCCCGGCGATAAATCTGGCCCAGGCATACTGGTCTACGGTTTGAACATATCCGGTGAAAAAATTGGCAATGGAATACAATGCAATGGAGCCGAATAAAACACTTAACCTGCCTTTCTTATCACCTATCGTTCCCCATAAAATTCCACCAATCAGCAAGCCGATCATTTGCCGGTCTATAATTTTAGTACTCGCAGCAATTACCTGAGCCTTGTCGGTAAGCACCACGCCCAGCGCCTGTAAACTTGGCTCCCGTACAATAGTAAACAGCAGCAGGTCGTAGATGTCTACAAAATAACCCAGTGCGGCAACTACAACCGGTAATGAAATAATACCAAATTCCTTTTGAACAGAGGGGGTGCCAGGTTTCATAGTGTATAATGGTTGATCAGAAGTGGGGATCAGGCTTCTTTTTTCTTGTGGAAAAGCAGTTTCAGAATAACGGGAGCCGTTGTTATAAAAACAATACCCAGCACAATTACTTCGAGGTGATTTTTAAGGTCGAACCCGAATTGGGAGAGAATCCATTTCTGTAAAAAGTGACCGCCCACCAGCATGCTCGTCACCCAGGCAAAACTTCCTATCACGTTGTATGCAGAGAATTTTTTCTGATCCATCTGCACAATTCCGGCAACAATGGGTGCAAAAGTTCTTACAATAGGAATAAACCTGGCTACAATGATTGCCCCGCCACCATGTTTTTCATAAAAGTCATGCGCCTGCATCAGGAAGCGTTTTTTAAAGAAAAAGTTTTCCTTCCATTCATACATGGTAGGTCCTACTTTTTTACCAAACCAGTATCCGGTTGCATTACCCAGTATACCTGCCAGAGAGATCAGGCCCATTAACTCCAGCAGATCGAGGTATTCGTTACCGGTAGGAATAAATGTAGCGGCAATATTGCTGCTGTAAATACCGGCAACAAATAGCAAACTGTCTCCCGGCAGAAAAAATCCTGCAAACAAACCTGTTTCTGCATAAACAACAAATAGTATCAGCCAGAGCCCCCCGTGTTCAATATAAAACTGGGGCTGCAATAATTGTGTCCAGTGAAAATCCATTAATATCTGAATGAACATATACCTGTATTTCTTTTTCTAAAATGTAGCTGCCGGAGTTACTGCTTCCTCACCCAGTTCGCCTTCCCATTTGCTTACAACACTTGTAGCAAGTGCATTACCCAACACATTGGTTCCGGTTCTGAACATATCACAAAAGTGGTCTATCGGTAAAATGAGTGCAACTCCTTCGGGTGGAATCTTAAACATGGCACAGGTTGCAAGCACTATAATCAGTGATGCTCTCGGCACTCCTGCAATTCCCTTACTGGTAAGCATTAAAACCAGCAACATGGTAAGCTGCTGGCCAATTGGCATATCAATACCATAGGCCTGTGCAATGGCCAGACTGGCAAAAGTCATATACATCATACTGCCATCCAGATTAAAGGAATAGCCCAGCGGAAGAATGAATGAAACAATTTTGTTTTTGCAACCAAAGCGTTCCAGCTCTTCCGTTAATTTAGGAAAAACTGCTTCACTACTGGTAGTACTGAACGCCACCAGCAACGGACCGGCAATATGCCTTAACAGGCTTTTCATTCTCCGGCCACCCAGAATAAAGAATCCAACGGAACAAAGAATGACCCAAAGGGTAGCAATGCCTAAAACAAAATAACTGAAATAGATCAGGTAGAAGCTGAATATACTCAGTCCTTTTTCCGCTACTACCGCAGCCAGTGTTCCAAAAACACCAAAGGGGGCAAAGTTCATTACGTAGCCAACAATTTTTAAGATAATATGCGCACATACATCCAGTGCCTTAATAACAGGTTTGGAATAATCACCCAGATTAGCGGCAGCTACCCCAAACAATATAGAGAATAACACAATCTGTAAAATCTCATTGGTGGCCAGTGCCTCAAAAATGCTGGAAGGAACAATATGTTCTATGAATTTTTGCAGGGAGAATTCTGTGGTTTTTCCCATCAGGTCTTTTAATCCGGAATTATCGGCCTGAGACAGGTCTATATAAGACCCCGGTTTAAAGAAGTTAACCAAAACCATTCCTACCAGTAAGCTCACTAGTGATGCAGTTACAAACCAAAGCATTGCTTTGCCGCCTACACGGCCCACGGTTTTCAGGTCGCCCAGTTTGGCTATTCCAACTACCAGTGTTGTAAATACAAGCGGAGCAATAATGGTTTTTACCAGTCTTATAAAAATGGTTCCAAGGAGCTTGATATTTTTAGCAAAAGAGCTGATCGTTTCCGGAGCAGCAGTTTCATGCACTATATAACCTGCCACAATACCTAACACCATGGCAATCAGAATGTAAATCGTTAGCTTATTCTTCATTCAAACCGTATTTGAACCGGCAATATAACCGTTAAATCTGGAAAAGCAGCACACCAGATTTGTTTAAAATTTTGACGCATCTAAGCAATTTAATGACTATTTTGCCCAATCATCACTACAACGAACCCAATTAATGACACTATGAGTTTATTCAGAAAAAAATCGTTATCGGTCATGCTGGCCAATGCCGAAAACTCCACAGATGGCTTAAAAAGAACCCTTGGAGCCGGAAATCTTATTGCACTTGGTATTGGCGCCATCATTGGTGCCGGCTTATTTGTAAGAACCGCAGCAGCTGCAGGACAGTCTGCCGGGCCTGCAGTAACCATTTCATTTATAATTGCAGCTGTAGGCTGTGCTTTTGCAGGATTGTGTTATGCTGAGTTTGCTGCTATGATTCCTATTGCAGGATCTGCTTATGCTTACTCATATGTTACACTCGGAGAACTTGTGGCATGGATCATAGGATGGGCATTGATCATGGAGTATGCATTAGGTGCAGCTACCGTATCTATTGCCTGGAGCGAGTACCTCAATAAATTATTTGGTATGCAGATACCCTATGAATGGTGCCACTCCCCTTTCGAAAGCTTTACAGATTCTGCTGGCATTTTACACCAGGGTATGATCAATGCACCTGCACTGGTGATTTTGCTGTTGATTACCCTTTTATTAATCAAAGGAACCCAGGAGTCAGCTATAGTAAATGCAGTAATCGTGTTTATTAAAGTAGCCATTGTAATTATATTTATTGCAGTGGGCTGGCAGTTTATTAAACCAGAAAATCATACTCCTTATTTAATTCCGGAAGGAACTGCAGCAGTGGTAGACAGTGCAGGAAAAGTAATCGCAGATTACTCTCCGTTCAATAAGCATGGCTGGGGAGGCGTATTAGGCGGTGCCGCTGTGGTATTCTTTGCCTTTATTGGTTTTGATGCCGTATCTACCGCCGCTCAGGAAGCGAAGAATCCAAAAAGAGATATGCCAATCGGTATCCTCGGATCTCTGGTAGTATGTACTATCCTCTACATTTTGTTCGGTCACGTTTTAACCGGAGTAGCCAACTGGAAAGATTTTGTTGATCCGGAAAAAGGACGCGAAGCTTCTGTAGCATATGCTATTTCTACCTATATGATCGGATATGGCTGGCTGGCAAAAGCAGTAACCATTGCTATTCTTGCAGGTTTTTCTTCGGTAATCCTTGTAATGCTGATGGGACAAAGCCGTATTTTTTACTCCATGAGTAATGATGGTTTGATCCCTAAAGCTTTTGGAGAATTGCACCCGAAATACAAAACACCTTATAAAGCCAACATAATTTTATTTGTATTTGTAGGCCTGTTTGCAGCATTTGTTCCCGGACATGTTGCAGGTGACCTTACTTCCTTTGGAACCCTGTTTGCCTTTGTACTGGTAAGTATTGGTGTTTGGGTATTGAGAGTGAAATCTCCGGAACTGGAGCGTCCTTTCAGAACCCCGCTGGTACCAATTGTTTCCACTTTGGGAGTGATTGTATGTACTTCTATGATTTTTGTGCTGGATTCTACCACCCTTAAAGTAGCATTCGGATGGATGGCCCTTGGTTTGGTTGTTTATTTCCTGTACAGTAAAAAGAGAAGTAAGCTGCAAAATCCGGGAGATATTCTTCCGAAAGCCTCTGATTTTGAGAAGCATTAATCTTTAATAAATCATTCTGAAACCGCCCTGATGAACTTTAGGGCGGTTTTTTTGTGCCCATCGTTGGCAGCTACAACTGTAAACGCTAATTTTGCCACCGAAATAAGAACTACTATGGGAAGGATTTTTGAAGTACGTAAAGCAAGCATGTTTGCCCGTTGGGATAAAATGGCCAAGAACTTTACCCGCATAGGTAAAGAGATCGTCATTGCTGTTAAAGCAAGCGGCCCGGACATAGCCACTAACCCTGCTTTAAGAAGGTGTTTTCAAAATGCAAAAAGCGTGGGTATGCCCAAAGACCGCGTGGAAGCCGCTATTAAGCGCGCCATGGGTAAAGATACCAGCAACTACGAAGAAGTATTATACGAAGGATATGCACCGCATGGTGTTGCACTATTGGTAGAAACGGCTACCGACAATCATGTACGCACCGTTGCCAATGTAAAAAGTCATTTCAACAAAGGACATGGAGCATTGGGTAATAGCGGAAGCGTAAGTTTTCAGTTTAAAAAAATGGGGGTATTTAAATTGAATCCGGAAGGATTAAATATGGATGACCTGGAACTGGAACTGATAGACCATGGTCTGGATGAACTGGGTGAAAGCGAAGACGATAATGGCAACCCTATTTTTGTTTTGCGCTGTGCATTTGTAGATTTCGGCAGCCTGCAGAAAGAGCTGGAAGAAAAAAATATCACTCCGCTGAGTGCTGAGCTGGAATGGATTCCTACAACAACTGTTCCTGTAACAGATGAGCAGGCCGAAGATGTCAGTAAACTGATTGAAAGGCTTGAACAGGATGAAGACGTGAACAAAGTGTTCCATAATATGGCCTAGCCGATAAAATGAATAATCCGGATCACCCAATTGTATTTTTTGATGGCATCTGCAATCTCTGCAGCAGCAGTGTGCAATTCATCATACGCAATGATCCCGGCAAAAAATTTCGCTTTGCTTCCCTGCAAGGGATTACCGGCCAGGGTATATTAAAGCAATACGGACTTTCTCAGCACCAATTACAATCTGTTCTTTTGCTGGATAGCGGAAAGATCTTCACGCGTTCAACAGCCGCATTGAAAATAGCCAGAAAGTTATCGGGTGGATGGCCGCTTATGTATGCACTGATCATAGTTCCGCCCTTTATAAGGAATGCGGTATATAATTGGATAGCAACCAACCGGTATCAATGGTTCGGAAAAAAAGAAAGCTGCTGGATCCCCAATCCCGGAATACAAAGTCTGTTTCTGGATTAACTTATTCACTCATCATTTCGCGGGCAACGCGGATCACATCTTCTGCATTGGGTTTACTGAAATAGTCTCCGTCACTGCCATAACTAGGCCTGTGTGCCTGAGAAGTAAGTGTTCTCGGACTCGCATCCAGCCACTGAAATGCATGCTGGCCTTCAATCACCTGATTGTACATATAAGCAGATGCACCACCGGGAACATCCTCATCTACAAAAAGAATACGACTGGTTTTCTTAAGAGATTCAAGAATGGAATGATGGGAATCGAAAGGCAATAAGGTTTGTACATCTATGATTTCACAACTGATACCTTCTGTCTCCAGCCTTTCCGCAGCATCCTGCAGAATCCTCAGCATAGAGCCATAGGAAACCACGGTGATGTCCGTTCCTTCTTTAACTATTTCCGGAATTCCCAGAGGAACAGTATACTCCAGTAAATTAGCCGGCATTTTTTCCTTCAGTCGGTAGCCGTTCAAACATTCAATGACCAGTCCGGGATCATTGCCGGAGAGTAAAGTATTATACATACCAACTGCCTGTACCATATTTCTTGGCACACAAACATATACACCACGCAATGCATTAATGATCATCCCCAACGGAGAACCACTGTGCCAGATACCTTCCAGACGATGTCCTCTTGTACGGATAATCAGCGGGCAGCTTTGTTGTCCTTTGGTTCTGAAATGGGTGGTAGCCACATCATCACTTAACACCTGCAGACCATATAATAAATAATCGAGGTACTGAATTTCTGCAATAGGCCTTAATCCCCGTAAAGACATACCCACCGCCTGTCCCATAATGGTCAGCTCGCGAATGCCGGTATCAAAAATACGATCGGTACCATGCTTGTCCTGTAAGCCCGCAAGTCCCTGGTTCACATCACCGATATGACCAACGTCTTCACCAAAAGCATACACTTTAGGGTTTTGGGTAAAGAGTGCATCAAAGTATTTGTTCAGCACTTCATACCCGTTTACCAGCGGTGCATCAAAAGAGATCAATGGTTTGATTTCATCTACCAGCAAAGCACTTTTAGGTCCCTGATTGTATAAATGGGAATTGTATTGTTTTTTATTTTCGTTCAGCAATTCTTCATAGTACAACTGCACATCACCGGCAGAGGGCGAATCCGGCGCAATTTCAAGGGCTACACATAAACTGCGCAGAATCTCCCTGCGAAGCGGCTCTTTTGAA
>CALPNW020000119.1 GCA_943325035.2 Sphingobacterium thalpophilum
ACTGACCAGAAAACAGAATCGTAGACCCTTTTCTGACATCCCCTGTTTCATAAGCCAATGACAGGTTATCTGTTGGTGTATTCCATCCCCATCCAAGATTCCATCCGCTGGCATTAGATCCTCTTACACCCTGAGTGGTAGAAAACTGGCACCCATTATCTATTGCTCCGTTAGGGCTAACATAAGCCTGTATTTCAAAAATAGATTCACTGCTGTTTTCGCCGGCATCTTTGAAGATTCCATAATAGCTGCTATACAATGAATAGCTTCCCGAAGCAATTACCTGCTGACATAAACCCAGTGCCAATGCATAATTGCCACGAAATAAATACGCTTTGGCCTGAAGTGCTTTAGCCGCGCCACTGGTTAAACGACCAGGAAACTGATTACCCCAAACTGTAGGAAGATTGGCTGCAGCATAAGAAAGGTCCGCATCAATCAAAGCCCATATTGCAGAGGCAGGTGACTTGGCAATATTAGCCTGAGCAGCGTTATAAATTCTAAAGTCAATCTTTGGAACATCCCCAAACGATCTTACCAGATCAAAATAAGACATTGCTCTGAAAAACTTTGCTTCGGCAATATTATTAAGTGATGCCGCATCTGTCAACTTCAGAGAATCTGCAGTTTGAATAGCAGTATTAGACAGATTGATCAGAGAATAATGATCATCCCAATACTGGTTAGACGCCCAAAGATCTTTAACGTACTGGTATCTGTCGAACGGAGCAGACCACTCAGCACCATCAGAAGGATCAGAACCTTTTTCTGAATCATCAGATCTGAAGTCATGCATCGCCAGCCATGGAATTGTTGTAAAACCAGCGCTGTTTCTAAGGTTACTGTATAATCCGTATACCTGACCTTCCAGTCCTCCCTGGTTCAAATCGTTGAGTGTGGCGGTCAGTGGCTTCCTGTCCAGGAATTTATTACAACCCGCAAGCATCATTATCATCGAGGATAATGCGAGCATCGTGAAAAGTAGTATGATATTTTTTTTCATATTCAAAATGATTTATTATGCTTAGAAAGTTACATTTAATCCAAAAGTTGTAGAAAGTGGTATTGCACCACCTGCATTGTCTACGCCAAAAGAAATTGCACTTCCACCAAATTCAGATGTATAACCTGAATTATTTTTCCATGTTTTAAAATTCTGGAGGTTAACAAATGCTCTTAGATTTTTAATTTTTACTTTAGAAAGCATTCCCGCAGAAAAATTATAGCCTAGCTGAACGTTTCTGATTCTGAAATAACTACCATCTTCGATATTATAAGTAGAAGCTTCATAGTTGATTCTGTGATCCTGAGCAAGAATCGGGTCCCAGTTAGAAGTTCCTTCACCATGCCATCTGTTCACTTTGAAAGCAGCATAGTTCACGCGCTGAAACGGAGACTCTGTTCCACCCCAGTTTCTGAATACTTCGTTACCATATACTCCACCAAGATCCATTCCAAAATCAAAGTTTTTATACTTAACTGAAATAGTTCCGCCATAGGCAAAGTCTGGAGTTGGATTACCGATCATCGTTCTGTCGGCAGTATTGATTTTGCCATCTCCATTGATATCCTTGTATTTTAAATCACCAGGGCCATATGAGAACTCTGTATTTACAGGAGAACCCAGTTTTTCTGCGTATGACTGATAAATACCTTCTACAATATATCCATAGAAATAACCAATTGGCATTCCTTCAGTTGTTCTGTTAACACCGTTCTGAATTGAGAATTCCTTGGTTGCAAGAGACTCTACATTATTCTTATAAGTGGTTAAGTTACCGCTGACAGTGATGCTAAGATCTTTGGAAAAGTCTTTTGTATAGCTGGCGCTTAACTCTAAACCACTGTTACGGATACTTCCGATATTATCCAAACCATTCGATACCCCATTGCTTCCCGGAATAAAAGTCATCAGGTCTTTGGTGAGTTTATCAAAATAGCTGATTTCTACATGGAGCTTATTTTTTAGTGCATTGAATTCAACGCCAATCTCTTTTGCGTTTACCGTTTCCCATTTCAGATTTGGATTAGGGAGGTAAGATTGCGAATAGGCATTGTAAACCAGATTTCCGAACACCGCTGCATTACCTGCAATCAAACCCGGATAAAATGGATAGTCATATCCATACGTATTCTGGTTTCCAAGAACACCTATAGATCCCTTTAATTTCAGATAATCAAAAAATTGCTGATTCTGGAAAAATTTCTCTTTGCTTATTTCCCAAGCACCACCTACTGCCCAGAAATTCTGCCAGCGGTTATCAGGAGAAATCTGAGAAGATCCATCTCTTCTGAAAGAAGCATTCAGGAAGTACTTACCCTGATAGTTGTACAATGCCCGGAGTAGCCCTGATGCAGTTGTTCTTTCTCTCTGATCTGAATTAGATACCTTGGATGTTGGATCTGTAAACCCATTATTGATATACCAGAAACGGGAATCATCGGGTATAGCTGCGCCTGTAGAACTTTGCCTGGCAGATGCAGATCTGTTGAAATTACCAAAGTAATAACTGGTAAAACCAGCCATAGCAGTAATATTATGATCACCAAAACTCTTTCGGTAATTCAGAATATAATCTTGTTGGAATTTTTTATAACTCTGGTCATATTCACTCACAGAAGTAGTTCGGCTGTATAGGAACGGACGGGCTAATGTTGCATCATATGCATTATATACCGGGGTATACTGTCTGGCATTGATCGTGCTCATATCGGCATATAAACTTGCCTTGAAAGTAAAGTCTCTCAGGAAATTAAATTCGGCAAAAACACTACCTACAGTTCTGTACTCAATACTTTTTGTTTTATTCCATTCATTCTCTAGCTGAATCAAAGGATTCACTACTCCGGAGTTCTGAATAGAAGGCAAATCGTAATAAAGATTTTGTGTAAGACTGTCTAAGCCATAAGGATTTTTTGCTTTAACAGCAATTGTTCCTGCATTAACCAGTGGAATTACTTTACGCGCCTGATCAAGAATATAAGTTGCATTATAAGGATTGTCCTGACGGGTCATATTGAAATTAACACCAACTTTCAGCGACTTACTCAATTTCACTTCATCATTTAAAGAGAACTGTATTTTTTCGAGCTTCTCATGCTTGATAATACCTTCATCGGTTGTAAAACCAATGCCCATATTAAACTTATTCTTTTCGGTACTTGAAGCAATACTCAGGTTATTGGAATTGAAATTACCAGTTCTGGTAACAGCGTCCACCCAATCGGTATTAGAGGTCCATTTTGAATAATCAAACGGAGAAACTGCATTAATATTCGCTTTTTCCTCTTCGTACAATGTTTTAAACTGTTCGCCACTGGCCAGACCAATTTTATCTACCAGTTTTTTAAACCCATAAGATGAATTGAAATTAATGACCACCTGTCCGGCTTTAGCTCTCTTGGTAGTAACAGCAATAACACCTGCTGCACCACGTACTCCGAAGATTGCGAGTGAGGAAGGATCTTTTAATATTTCAATAGACTCTATGTCGTTTGGATTGATGTAGTCAATATTGTCATTGAATACCCCATCAACCACATATAAAGGACGTACAGATCCGATACTGATTGTTCCACGGATTCTGATATCCGGAGCTGCACCCGGTGTGCCATTATTTACAACAGACAAACCTGCCACTTTTCCCTGAAGAGAAGCTACCGGGTTGGTATTTGGCTTATCGGCCACTTCCTTACCAGAAATTTTAACGATAGACCCGGTGAGGTCTCTTTTGCTGGCCATACCATAACCGATTACAACCACTTCATCCATTTTTTTAACAGAAAGTGTCAGTTTAGCATCTACAACAGAACGACCACTAACTTTTACTTCCAGTGCTTCATAGCCGATACTGCTGATAGATAAAGTAGCGTTATTATCAACAGTAAAACTAAAGGTTCCGTTATTGTCGGCAAACGTTCCGTTATTGGTGCCTTTTTCCTGTACAGAGGCTCCGGCCAAAGGCTCATTATTTTCACCGGTAACTTTACCGGTGATTTTGATCCGTACATTTTCCCCGGCATCTGATGACAATACAGCAATCAGATTATTACCTAAATACTTGTAAGTCAGGTTCGTACCTGCAAGTAACCCATTTAATGATTGCTCAATAGACAGGTTGATAGCGGAGAAATCAACTTTTGTTTTAAGGTCTTTCAGATCTGAATTATAGAGAAAACGGAAATAACCATCTCTCTCAATCTGTTTAAGTACCTTCTTAATTTCAGTTTTGTAAGATTTGAGACTTACTTTTTGCCCCATGCTGGGGGTTGCATTTACCTGCAACACGGTTAAAAAGATAATTACAATGGCAAGCTTCATAATAAGCAGTGATTTAAGAAGCATCCTTGGCCATATTTTATGACCTGGAAGTACACTTTTTTGCATAGTTTTGATTTAGGTGATAAAAGAATGCAACTTCATTTGGAGTTTCCTCCAAGAGTTGTTAGCTACACTTTTGCGGGAAATGCTACAACATTTCCCGTTTTTAATTATTTTTTATTAATGGTTATTGAATTATTGATTATTTGATATTTAAAAGGAATTAATAACTGCAAGTCCTTCATTGCCTCTTCAATTGATTCGTCTATAAAAGCACCGCTGACGCGGATGTTTCTGATCTTCTCATCGGTTATTTCGATGTTTACATTATACCACCGCTCTAATTTTTTAGCTACATCGGTCATCTTTTCATCTTCAAAAGCAATTCTGTTGTAAACCCAGGATGTCTCTGAAATGCTTGAATCTGCTATGTTTTTTGCCAGTGGCGTGATAAGAATGGTAGAATTCCTGAGTAATTCTTCAGGTGCACTTGATTTAGCCAGTTCGGCTTTTTCTTTCAACAAGTGAAGTTCTTTATTGAAAATAATTTTTTCGTGTGGCTTGAGCATTACTTTAGGTGCATCTGGTTGGTTTCTGTTAACCACTTCTATAGAACCATGTATCAGGGTAGCTTCTATGGTATTGTCGGCATCATACGCTTTAACGTTAAATGCAGTACCAACAACCCTGATGTCTATATTGGATGTATGAACAATAAAAGGATGCGCAGGATCCCGAACAACATCAAAATATGCTTCACCATCCAGCACCACTTCCCGGGTACTTCCTTTAAAAGAACCGGAATAAGTCAGTTTGCTGCCAGAATTAATCCACACTTCGGTTCCATCGGGTAGCTGAATTTTAGATTTTGAACCTAAACTCACTTTAACTTCATTCTGGAGAGTTTTATTGGCTGCAAGTACATCCTCTTCTTTGGATGAGCTATTCATGAGAAAATAAAATAATATACCAACTGCAGCAAGTGAAACTCCAACTTTAGCCCATCTCCTGTAAAATGGAACAGCGGTGGTCATTTGAAGACAATCATCGTATTCAACAACTGTTTCAAAGTCGGGTACAACCGCTTTTAACCGGTTGATGTGGTTCAGATAAGCGTCTTCTTCTTTATTGCGGGTTTCCGGGAAAGGTTCGGGTTTAGAGGAACAAAGCTCCTGAAGTCTGTCGTGCGTGATTTGCCATTCTCCGTTTTCAATCAGGTATTCCTGTAACAGAGCCACTTCTTCGGTGTTTGCTTCACCGGAGAGCTTTTTAGCCAGGAGTACCCAAAATTGTTGTTCTTTCATTAAAATGGCAGCTGTTCGGATAAAGGACAACCAAAGTGGAGCTGCACCCCTAAAACATCAATAACTATTTTTTTCTGGTCAGAATGGAATGAATTTCAGGGAACTCATTTTTAAACTCCAGGCACTGCCTGATACGTCTGAGAGCAATGGCCATTTGTGATTCTACGGTCTTAATGGAGACATCCAGCAATTGTGATACTTCCGCATATTTAAGGCCATCTTCTTTGATCAGTTTGAATATCACTTTGCATTTGGGGGGAAGCTGGTTAACTGCAAAAAGTATTTTTGCAGACAGCTCCGCAGAAATAGCCAGTTCTTCGGGGTTAAAAAACACACTATTGAGATTGGCTGTCCATTGTTCCAACTCGGGCAGCTGATAGCGTTTATTGGCTTTTAGCTTATTGAGCGAATAATTCTTAACCCCTACAAACAAGTAAAGCTTAGGTTTTTCGGGTAACTTCAGAGTGGCTCTTTTCATCCAGATATTGATAAAAAAATCTGATACCACTTCTTCTGAATCTTCAGTTGACTTGAGTATAGCAAATGCAAATCCAAAAAGCTTTTCATGCATTTGCATAAAAAGTTCCTTGTAAGACTTTTCACAGTTTCTTTTTGAAACTGCTTCAAGCAATTCATTTATCTGGCTATCTGTAATCAAGCAATTGTTTAATGATTGAAGCTACGACATTCTTAAACTTAAACAAATCAAAGTTTTAATGATACAATTCTTCACTAAAACAATACGAAATGCCTGAAAAATGATTTTTCTCATATTCTGCAATAAGCAGAATCAGATTCAGGATAAAACAAATAAATTAGTTTTGCTATATATTAATAATCGAAGCAACCAATCATTTATGTCTACCATACCAGCTTATCAGTCAGCAGAAGAAGCGCTTCAATATGTTCAGTCTAACCAGCGTGTATTTATACATGGCAGTGCCGCTACTCCTATTCATCTGATGCATGCTTTGATTGCCCAGAAAGAGCGGCTGAAAAATGTAGAATTAGTAAGTATTACCCAGCAGGGAATAGACCTGAACAGCCCTGAACTGGCCGGCCACTTTTTTATGAATTCCCTGTTTGTTTCAGAAGCCAACCGGGTAGCGGTTAACAGTGGAATGGGTGATTATGTACCGGTTTTCCTGAGTGAAATTCCGCTGCTTTTTTTAAGAGGAATATTAACCCTTGATGTTGCTATCATACAGGTATCACCGCCAGACAAACATGGCTATTGTTCACTGGGAACATCCGTAGATATAGCCCGTTCAGCAGCCAGTGTGGCCAAAAAAGTAATCGCCCAGATCAACCCAAATATGCCGCGCGTACACGGAGATACTTTTCTTCCTTTCGATAAATTTGATGCAGCTGTGTGGGTCGATGAACCCTTACCGGAGGTGAGTTATTCTGTGGGGGCCAATAAAATGACCGATAAGATCGGAAAAATTGTTGCCGGCCTCGTAGAAGATGGTGCTACACTTCAAATGGGTATTGGTACAATTCCGGATTCCGTATTAAAGAACCTCACTAATCATAAGAATCTTGGTATGCATACCGAAATGTTTTCGGACGGAGCCATTCCATTGATTGTGAACGGAACCATTAACAACACACAAAAGAAAATTGTACCCGGATACTGTGTTACTTCTTTTTTGCTAGGATCCAGAAAACTCTATGATTTTGCAGACGACAATCCAATTATCAAAGCAATGGATATTAACTATGTAAATGATCCGCGTATCATAAGTCTGAACCCAAAAGTAACAGCCATCAACAGTGCAATAGAAGTTGATCTTACCGGCCAGGTTTGTTCCGACTCTATCGGAACTTACCAGTATTCGGGCATCGGCGGACAGATGGACTTTATAAGAGGTGCCGCATTATCGGAAGGTGGGAAACCAATTATTGCAATACCTTCTGTTACCTCAAAAGGTATTTCCAGAATAGTTCCTTTTCTGAAACAGGGCGCAGGTGTGGTAACCACACGCGGCCATATTCACTGGGTGGTAACCGAATATGGTGCGGTAAACCTTTTTGGGATGAATATGGAGCAACGTGCATCCGCACTGATCACGCTGGCTCATCCTGATCACCGGGAAGCATTGGAAAAAAGTTCTTTCGAACGCTTTAAGCATTAAAAAAGCAGGTTGATAAATTCCATGCTTACTACAGATAAAAAAACTAATTTTATAGGGTAATCTATTTGTAATGACCAACAACAGGATAAAAAAAATGCTGACCAGCGGTTTGGTAGCAGGAGTGGCATTGTCTGTTCTCTCTTACGGAGGATTATTTATTGCAGTAAATATTAAATTCTTTACCCCGTTCTTTGTGGAATACCTGAGCGGTGTATTTGTTTCCGATCAGTCGAGAGATTTATTTTTTTACTCACATGCAATGGTCATTAGTTTTGCCCTGGCTTTTTTCTGGGACAGATCCAGAACCATATTCAAAGGACCATTTATTATCAGGGGATTGGAGTTTGGCCTGTTATATACAATAGCCGGATTGCTGCCTATTTTATGGATGACCTATAGCCAGATAGATGTTCCGGCCACAATGGTTTTAAGCTGGCTGGGGTTTGGTTTTTTTCAGTCCTGTGCTGCCGGAATTATTTTTGCCAAAATGAATCCCTGAGAATTCTCAGCCAATCGGTTTTAAGTGCAGCCTGAACTCTACCAACAATTCATCCTTAGCTTTAATGACACCCCCTAATTTACTTGGAGGCGTTAAATTGAAATCAGAGAAGTGGATTTTTTGATCCCCCTTTAACTGCACCAATCTGTATTCATCTGCGGTAAAGACATAATTGATCTCAAATCTTTTAATGATACCAGCAAGCCCAATATCTACCATTCCTGTTATTTTAACCGGGTTTTTAAGGTCCGGGAATCCGTTGATGGAGATGAACCTCACCGTAAGAATAGGAAACTCCTTGGCCTTTAATGTTTTGCGGAGATCACTCGTCATCATCTTGTTGTGGCAGTCAAAAGCATCGATGCTCAGATTTAACCTTCCATTCATCGGCAGTACAATCCCTTTCGGGGAACTGCGAACACAGGTAATAGTGTCGGGAAGATTATAGTTATTGATGTCGCACTGAAATGTATTGATATTGGTACTTCCGTTTACTTTCAGGCTACTGCCCTGCATCACTACCCAGACCGCCTTATTATCCGGAGGATTGAATCCGGACAGTATCATCAGCAAGCCTATTAAAATAAGTGATTTATGCATAGCCACAGCTAAATTAAGCTCTTTAAAAAAATATAGCCGAATGAATTTACTTCATCCGGCTATAATACACCATAAAAAAACCAATTTTCTAGAATCCTACAATGGCCTCAATCACATATCCATTGAACTTACCTAAAGAACGGTAGTCAGAAGAAGGAAAATCTAAGTATTTCTGTGTAACAATTTCACCTTTCAGCAATACGTTTTTAGTTAAGAACCAACCAGCTGCAAATGAAGTTCTGTTGACTTTAACATCATCAGTAAATCCAGCCAGTCTAACTTTTACAGTATTGTATTTTGCACCAATGAAGATATTCTCTTCTTTGCCAAATCTGTAAACACCTTCAATTACTGTCTGGGTCATTTTTCTGTCGTCTACTTCATTTTTAGTGCGGCCTTTAGCAGATTCTAAAGTACCAAATATTTCCAGTCCTTTGATTTTTACAAAAGCATTCAACATAGTAGC
>CALPNW020000120.1 GCA_943325035.2 Sphingobacterium thalpophilum
AAACCTGCATGGCGAAATACCATCATTGAGCGGGGCATATGTTGTGCCGAAGTGATGACAACAAAAGGTTGCTGTAATTGCAGCGAGTCAAGTATTTTTTTAGAGAAGCGGGCATTTTCAAACGTATTTCTGGAATCGGCTTCCACAATAATATCTTCCTTTTTTACCCCGTTCCTTAATAATTCTTTTAATAAAAAACGGGCTTCTGTGGGCTCGTTGCTCAATAAGCTGCCGGTGCCTCCGCTAATCAGTACTTTCCTGATCTGTCCGCTATGGTATAAATTGGCAGCCTGAATAAACCGGTCTGCATTGTTTCCGAAATAGCCGGTGTCTCTGGCATCATACATAGACATTCCTCCCAGCAGGATACCCACACTGTATTGCCTGCCGGCAGGCAGATGGGCCGGGGCCGGTTGCCACCACATGGAAATGGTCCGGTAGATAAACGGGTTAGAAAAAAGAACGGCAATCAACAGAAGGACTATCCTGATTTTTTTCCGCATAGACCTGGATTTTATCAATAGCATCATGATCAACCCGATCATGATCCAGTTAGCAGGCGCCAGAAAAAAATAAAGTACTTTAGATAAGATAAAAAACATCCGCTATTGATTAAAGCTGCTGCTAACTACCAGCTCTTTGCTGCCTGGTGTATACACATAAAATCCTTCGCCCGATTTTACACCCAGTTTGCCTGCGGTCACCATATTTACCAATAAAGGGCAAGGGGCGTATTTAGGGTTGCCATATCCGTTGTACAGCACATTCATAATGCTCAGGCATACATCCAGACCAATAAAATCGGCCAGTTGAAATGGTCCCATGGGATGTGCCATGCCCAGTTTCATAATAGTATCTATGGCCTCAATATCTGCAATGCCCTCGTATAAGCTGTAAATGGCCTCATTGATCATTGGCATCAAAACCTTGTTGGCGATAAAGCCGGGGTAATCATTTACTACAGCAGGTACTTTGCCTAATTGTTTGCTGAGTGCTACAATTGTATCAGTAACTTCCTTACTGGTAGCATATCCGTTGATGATCTCTACCAGTTTCATTACCGGTACCGGATTCATAAAGTGCATTCCGATCACCTGCTCCGGGCGTTTTGTAGCTGCTGCAATTTTAGTGATTGAAATAGAGGAAGTGTTACTGGCGAGAATAGCATCTGCAGGAGCAGCTGCAGCTATTTCTCCGAATATTTTTATTTTGATATCAGCATTTTCCGTTGCAGCTTCTACTACCAGATGCGCAATGGAAACACCAGAAGCAATATTAGTATCTGTACAGATATTACCCAGTGTTTGCATTTTGCCGGTTTCGGTAATAGTGCCTTTTGCTACCTGCCTGTCCAGATTGTTACCAATTGTTTGTAATGCTTTATCAAGCTGGGCCTGCTGTAAATCCACCAGGGTTACTTTAAAACCCGATTGAGCAAATACGTGTGCAATCCCGTTTCCCATGGTGCCTGCACCAATAACTGTAACATTCTGTAATGACATATTAGTTGGTTTTAATAACCGGAAATTATTTCTTACGCTTAAAGTCTCCCCGTTTCCAGGCACTGATAAAGTCGGCCCATGCTGCAGGGTTCATGATATTCATCGGAGGAACCTGGCCGGCATAATAATACTTGTTGGTTTGTTGCTTCAGCTGATAATTTACGGCTTCCCTTCCGTCTGCAGGAAGACTGTTCAGCAGAATTCTTCTTTGTGCCTCATCGGTATTTTTGCGTGCAACCTCATACGCATCATCCGGCATCCGGTTGTTGAGAAAATCTCTCTCAAACTGTTCTTTGGTAGGCCGGGGTTTTAAAATGGTTGCAGGCAGATAAGAGGTGTCGCTGATCAGCAGCTGGATAACACTGTATTGATTTTCCGACAGGCTGGTAGGAATGGTAATGGTATTGTTTTTATATCCAACGCTCGAAAAAGTAATACGGTCTCCTTTCATGACCGCGATGGAGAAAACCCCGTCCCCGGTTGTAATGGTACCCCTGCCTTTACCCTCAACAATAACACTGGCAGAAGGTATCCCTCTCAGGCTGTCTGCGGTCATTATCACGCCAAACAGCTGAACAATTGAATCCCTGTAAGGATTGCCTGTCTGCTGGGCATTAACGGCCATGGCGTTCAGTAAACATATAGTGAGCAGTGTGTAAAATACTAGTTTTCGGTTCATACGCGCTTCAGCTGTATCAGAGACAAATGTACAAATTTGCCAACGTTCTTGGTTAAAGTCCGGAATTCGCAACAAAGTAAGGTGGTTGAATGTTAACTTTGCGCACTCAATTCTTTTTTAACAAAAACTTTCGTGATGACAGTTGATGATATTTTAAAGGCCCTCAGTAACGTACAGGAGCCCGATTTAGGCAAGGATCTGGTGACACTGAACATGATCAAAGACATCGTTATTGATGGCAATAATGTAAGTTTTACCATTGTGCTCACCACGCCTGCATGTCCTATGAAAGACATGATGCAGCGGGCCAGTGAAAATGCGGTAAAATTGCTGGTAAATAAAGCGGCGATCGTTCAAGTGAATTTCACCTCCAACACTACTTCAATCCGTAAGGATGACCAGAAAGTACTGGGTGGGGTTAAGAATATTATTGCGGTGGTGAGTGGCAAGGGTGGTGTTGGTAAAAGCACAGTATCTTCCAATCTTGCACTTGCTCTTTCCGAAGGGGGCGCTTCTGTTGGATTGATGGATGCTGATATTTACGGACCCAGCATCCCGATGATGTTTGGGGTGCGGGGAGAACGTCCGCTGATGAAAGAGGTAGACGGAAAAGGAATCATCCTTCCGCTGGAAAAATTTGGCATTAAATTAATGAGTATCGGATTACTGGTAGATGAAAAAAGTGCGGTGGTATGGCGTGGTCCAATGGCCAGTAGTGCTATCCGTCAGTTTGTAACCGATGTGGATTGGGGAGACCTGGATTACCTGATCATTGATATGCCTCCGGGAACAGGAGATATTCACCTCACACTGATGCAACTGGTGCCGGTTACCGGTGTTGTTGTTGTTACAACACCTCAGAATGTGGCGCTGGCTGATGCCAAGAAAGCAATTGCCATGTTTGCTCAGGCCCAGATTAATGTGCCAATCATTGGACTGGTAGAGAATATGGCTTATTTCACTCCTGCGGAGTTGCCGGAAAATAAATATTATCTTTTTGGAAAGGAAGGCGGGAAAAATCTGGCAGAAGAATACGATCTGGCATTTTTAGGTCAGATTCCTTTGGTTCAGTCTATCCGGGAAGGTGGTGATGAAGGGGTTCCTGCAATGGCAGGATCAGATGAGATCAGTAAGGCAGCTTTCCGGAGCTTTACTTCTATGACCGTTAGAAATATTGCGCTGAGAAATGCCAATATGCCCTCCACACAAGTGATTGAAATGGCTCAATAAAACGCATGTATACTATTTCATACTTTAAGGCAAAAAACCAGGAGGATGTGCTCGCTTTTATGCAGGCACATCCTTTTGTTGTTTTATGCGGCGCAGACAGCAATGGTATGCCCGTAGCAACACATCTGCCTGTTCTGATCAAAGAGCGGAACGGTAAGATGTTCCTGCAGGCACACAGTATGCGAAAGCAGGCCCATACGGTTGCTTTCGAAAAAAACCAGCAAGTCCTCGCCATTTTTCACGGGGCACACGGCTATATCAGCGCGCAGCATTATGAACCGCAGAACACAGCAGGTACCTGGAACTATTCGGCGGTGCATGCCAATGGAACATTACGCTTACTGGATGAGGATGGTCTGTATCAGTTACTGGAGGAGCTGACCAGTCATTTCGAAGGAGGTTCGCATACTCCTGCTTCCATGAGCCTGATGAGTAAAGAATATATCAGAGATAATATGAAGGCGATCGTGGCTTTTGAAATTGAAGTGACCGCCCTGAATCATGTATTTAAGCTCAGCCAGAACAAACCAGAAAAAACAAAGCTGCAAATTATTCAGCATTTAGAAAAAGGCACACCGGAAAACAAGGCTCTTGCCGATGCAATGAAAAAAAATTTATCTGATCATTCAAATCACTGATTTATGTTACGTACTGTTTTGTTGTCAGGGCTTTTTTTAATGGCCTTCCATCCGGCAAATTTTGCACAAACTGCTGCTATGAATAAAATTATATTTGACCGCCAGGGGCACAGGGGCTGCAGGGGGCTGATGCCGGAAAATACCATTGCCGCTATGCTTAAAGCAATTGATCTGGGAGTTACCACGCTGGAAACTGATGCAGTTATTACAAAGGATAAACAGGTAGTACTGAGTCATGAACCTTTTTTTAACCATGAAATCTCTACAAAGCCCAACGGAACATCTGTAACTGAAACTGAAGAAGAATCGCTCAATATATTTCAGATGGAATATGCGGATGTAAAGAAATTTGATGTAGGGCTCAGGGCTCATCCGCGCTTTCCGCAAAAAAAACAAATCCCTGCTGCCAAGCCTTTACTGGCAGACATGATCGATGCTGCGGAAAAATATTGTGCAGATAATCATCACCTGCCCATTCAGTATAATATTGAAACAAAATCCAAGGCAACAACCGATCATATTTACCATCCCGCACCTGCTGAATTTGTAGAATTAATTATTAAAGTGATACTGGCTAAAAAGATTGAGTCGCGTGTAACCATACAGTCATTTGATATCAGAACACTTCAATACCTCCATCAAAAATATCCTGCCATTAAAACAGCATTGCTGATTGAGGATTACGATACAAAAACCTTTGCAGCACAAATTGCCGTTCTGGGGTTTAATCCATCCATCTACAGTCCGCACTATTCGCTGGTTACAGAAGAACTCATTGAAAACTGCAAGCGAAATAAAATACAGATCATTCCCTGGACGGTGAATGATAAGCCCACTATCAACAGACTCAGATCGATGGGTGTAGACGGGCTTATTTCAGATTATCCCGATTTATTTTAATTCCTGTAAATACTGTCAGACCATCTCACGTAAGCAGTAGGCTTTTGTATACCTTTACCAGGTACAAAATGTTCCGTTATGAAAAAGATCATTGTTACATTGGATGGCTATTCTTCCTGCGGTAAAAGTACGCTGGCAAAACAACTGGCCCGTGAACTGAACTACGTATTCATAGACAGTGGTGCCATGTACCGGGCCATTACTTTGTATTTTCTGCGCAATCACATAGACTGGAACAATAATGCGGAAGTAAAAAAAGCGCTGAATGAAATTCATCTGGAGTTTGATTACAATGATGTAACCGGATCCAGTGATATTTTACTCAATGATGAGAATGTGGAAGCATTGATCCGGGATATGCTGGTGAGTGAACATGTGAGCGAGGTTGCTGCTAATAAGTATGTACGGGAATTTGGAGTAGCCCAGCAACAAAAGATGGGTGAAAAGAAAGGTATAGTGATGGATGGAAGAGATATCGGAACCACTGTTTTCCCGGATGCAGAATTGAAAATATTTGTAACAGCAGACCCGATGGTGCGTGCAGAAAGAAGATTCAAAGAAATGTATGCAAAGAATCCCGGTATCACCATCGAGGAAGTTGCACACAATCTGGAGATGCGCGATTATATAGACAGTAACCGTGAATTCAGTCCGCTCAGAAAAGCAGAAGATGCCATTGAGCTCAACAATAGTGATCTAACAAGAGAAGAGCAGCTTAAGACTGCTCTTCGATGGGTTAAAGAAAAAACCGGTCAGTAATTAAATAATCTGTTCTGTTATTTTTCCGGTGATCTTGTTTTTAAGGATCAGTTTTTTTTCACCATAGTGTGTCATCTCTTCTTTTACCAGATAATGTTCTGCATCGTAATCAATAAGATGACTTTCTTTGGTTAATCCTGTTTTCCCTCTCCAGATATCCAGTATTACAGGTTCCCAGAGTTTTGATCTGGAAGATTTATAGGCAGCGTCTAAAATAGAATTTACCACATACCCGTCATAAAAAGTTTCTTTGGGTGCTTCCCCTTTTTCCAGCGAGTTGAACATATCCATAAACATATGGTTGTACCCCAACTCATTTAATTCATCACCTACCGGAAAAAGCCAGCCTGTATTGCTTTCTGCTTTTTCGGCAACATAGTCTGCACCTTTACCGGTGGTGAACATGTCAAAGCCGGTACGCAGAAAGCTATTGATCCAGATCGTGCCTTCCGATCCCATCACTTCATCCCGAAGATCAAGTCCGCCACGAAAGGTCCAGCTAACTTCAAACTGGCCGATTGCACCGTTCTCATATTTTACCAGACCAATTGCATGGTCTTCGGCATCAATTGGTTTAACCTGTGTATCTGCCCAGCACATCACTTCAACAGGTCTGATGTCTTTTCCTATATAACTCCTGGAAATTTCCACACAATGGCAGCCTAAATCGAGTATACAGCCACCGCCAGCCTGTTCTATATCCCAGAACCATTCACTATGCGGGCCAGGATGTGTTTCGCGTGATTTGGCCCATAGAATTCTCCCCAGTGCGCCATTCTTTACACTTTCGCTGGCTTTGATGAATTTTGGTGTGTACACCAGGTCCTCCAGATATCCGTTAAAAATACCGGCAGCCTCAACCGCTTCCAGCATACGCCTGGCCTCCGCTGCATTTCGTCCGAGTGGCTTTGTGGTCATCACGGCTTTCTTGTGTTTGCAGCAGAGCATCACCGCTTCTTCGTGCAGATTATTGGGAAGTGCTATACAAACAATATCCACATCCGGTCTGGCTATTGCTTCTTCCATCGCAATGGTCCAGTGGTGACACTGATAATCGGCTGCAAATTTCTTTGCACTCTCTTCTCTGCGAGAATAGATACTTACAATTTTATCCCTGCTTCTGTATCCCTGCAGAGACTCGGCATAAAAGCGGCCTATAAAACCGGAACCTAACATTGCGATGCGTTGCATATAAAGACTTTAAACTGATGAATGATCAGGCGATGGTTGGTTCAGTTTCCTTTTTCTCTTTAAAGAAAATAATAAATGCCAGTAATACAAAACCAGCAATTACAGCAGGATACAGCCAGATGGTTTCCCAGATATGACCAACCACTTCCTTGTTGGTCACCGGATCGATTGTTTTTGTTGCATATTTATTGGATATAAATCCGCTGTAGTTGGTACCTATTAACATACCAACACCATAGGTTGCAAAAGTAAAAAGACTTTGCGCTGCGTTCTTGATTTTTTCTCCTGCTTTTTTCTCTGTGTACATATATCCGGTAACAAAAAAGAAATCATAACAAATGCCATGAAGTATAATACCTGCATACAGCATCCATAAATTTGATCCGCCATTTCCGTAGGCAAAAAATATATACCTGAGTACCCAGGCCGCCATTCCGAAAATCAACATATTTTTTACGCCGATTTTATAAAAAAGAAAAGGAATGGCTAAAATGAATAATGCTTCAGACATCTGGCCCATCGACATTTTTCCGGGTGTAGCCTCTCCAAAAAATTCATTCAGGTAAGAGGCTGCTGATCCGTAATAAAATGACAAAGGGATGCAAATCAGAATTGCGGCAATAAAAAATATGGTAAAAGCCCTGCTCTTGAATAATACGAATGCATCTGCTCCGAAAATGGCTCCGATAGAACTGGTTCCTGAATCTGATTTAGGGGGTGTGTTCGGCAGAATAAAACTAAAGATACCCAACAGTGCAGAACAGCCTGCGGCAATCTGAAAAGTCATTGGTTTATTGGTAATCTCCAGTTGTGAAATGACCAGGCCGGCCACAATCCATCCCAGCGTTCCAAATACCCTGATCCATGGGAATTGTTTTCCGGGGTCAGACATCTGGGCAAAAGCAACGCTGTTACTTAGTGCAATTGTTGGCATATACATTAAAGAATATACCAGAATGACCCAGTAAAAACCAGAGGTATCTGTCATTTGTGTTGCATAAAAAAGTAAAGCAGCCCCTACAATATGCAGGATTCCCATGATCCGCTGGGCAGCAAAATACCGGTCGGCAATCATTCCTACGAAAAACGGGGAAATGATGGTAGCAATGGCTCCGGCTCCGTAAACGGATCCTTTGGCAATGTCTACATTCTGGCCTGCAAAGGCAACGTCCATGTAAGGACCCATTGTTACATACCAGGCTCCCCATATATAATATTGTAGGAACATCATAATGGCAAGAGAAATACCTGTAGATAATTTCATATAGCAAGTTTTTTTAGCTTGCCGAATATAAAGGATTATTTACAATTTCCGGATCCCGGAAGCCAGTTTACCCAAGTGCCTGCAGGATATCCGCCAGAATATCATCTCTGTGTTCCAGACCGGCGCTGATGCGGATCAGCCCCGGAGTAATATTTACCGACTGTCTTTCGGCTTCGGTTAATTTGGCATGTGTAGTGCTTGCAGGGTGAGATGCGATGCTCCGGGTATCTCCCAGATTGGCCGTTAAGGAAAGCATTTTCAGGTTATTGAGAAAACTGCGGCCAGCCTCAAGACCTCCTTTGAGTTCAAAACAAACAATACCTCCTCCGTTCTTCATTTGCTTTTTTGCAATCAGATGGTGTGGATGGGAAGCAAGAAAAGGATAACGCAGTGTGCCAATAGCAGGATGGTTTTCCAGTTGTTGTGCAAGGAATAATGCATTGGAAGCATGACGCTCCATTCTAACATCCAGTGTTTCTAAACTCTTGCTGAGTACCCATGCATTAAAGGGAGATAAAGCTGGTCCGGTACTTCTGCAGAAGCCATAAATTTCTTTGATCAGGTCTTTGCGGCCTACTACTACTCCGCCTAAAACACGTCCCTGCCCATCCAGCCATTTGGTGGCAGAATGAATCACCAGATCGGCTCCAAACTCAACCGGGCGTTGGTTAACAGGCGTAGCAAAACAGTTGTCTACATTGTAAATGATGTGGTGCTTTTTAGCGATTCTTCCGATCATTTCGAGGTCCAGCACTTCCAGACCCGGATTGGTGGGTGTCTCTATATAAATCATTTTTGTATTGGGTGAGATGGCCGCTTCCCACTCAGCTTCTGTTGCACTTGCTCCAATATATCCAAAATCGATTCCGTACTTTGGAAGGTATTTTGAGATGATGGTATGGGTACTTCCAAAGATGGAATTACAGGACAGTAAACGATCCCCCTGTTTCATCAGGGCCATGAATGATCCGAACACCGCACTCATGCCCGATGCCGTTGCATAGCCGGCTTCAGCACCTTCCAGTGCCACCATTTTATCAACAAATTCCTGAACACCCGGATTGCTGAATCTGCTGTAGATATTGTCATCGGTTTCATCGGCAAAAGCAGCACGCATATCTTCCGCATTGTCGAAACAAAAACTACTGGTAAGAAACAT
>CALPNW020000121.1 GCA_943325035.2 Sphingobacterium thalpophilum
AAGGTTGCTGATTATTTTAGTAAGAGAACATATTTAATCATTTGTTTAGCATCGGCTTCAGATACAGTAGGATGCGGGGTCATAGGAACTTCGCCCCAAACGCCTTTACCACCTTTAATGATCTTTCCTGCAAGCATACTGATATTCGCCTCGGTGCTTTCGTATTTGGCAGCAACATCTTTGTACGCAGGCCCGATCAGTTTTTCTCTCACTTTATGACAGGTAAGGCAATCTGATTTACCGATCAGCTCCAGTCCTTTTACATAATCGGGGTTACTGCTTAAATCGCTAACGGGAGCAGCTGTTGTTGCCGATTTTTCTTCTGTTTTATTGTTACCACCACACGCTGCTGCAATACCCACGATTGCAAGAAGTACAAAATACTTTTTCATCTTTTTGTTATTTATTAGTTACCAATAAAACGGACTGATGCTTTTTACAGCCTGCTTTTCCGATTGTTAAGGAGGGTCAAAGTTATTCCTAAATCCCTAAAATGCTGCGATTAAAATTTTCATCGCTGCCTGTTCCTGCAAAATCATCAAAGGCTTTATCGGTTACCCGGATGATGTGATCCTTAATGAACGGAGCGCCTTCTGCCGCGCCTGTTTCGGGATGCTTCAAAGCGCATTCCCACTCCATTACAGCCCACCCGGAATAATTGTATTGCGCCAGTTTAGAAAAGATCGATTTAAAATCTACCTGACCATCTCCGAGGGAACGGAAACGCCCGGCACGGTCTACCCAACCCTGGTATCCACCGTACACGCCTTGTTTGCCTGTTGGGTTAAATTCTGCATCTTTTACATGGAACATTTTTATGCGTTCATGATAATGATCGATGTATGTTTTGTAATCGAGACACTGTAAAACAAAGTGAGAGGGATCATACAATAAGCAGGCCCGTTTGTGCTGGTTTACTTTATCCAGAAACATTTCATAGGAAACCCCGTCGTGCAGATCTTCTCCCGGATGAATTTCATAGCAAAGGTCTACTCCGTTGTCGTCGAACACATTTAAGATGGGTAACCAGCGGTTGGCCAGTTCAGTAAAACCGGTTTCAACCAGTCCGGCCGGACGTTGGGGCCATGGATATACCGTTTGCCAGAGTAATGCGCCGCTGAAAGTAGCATGTGCGTTCAACCCAAGATGCTGAGACGCTTTTGCCGCATACTTTAATTGCTGAACGGCCCATTCGGTTCTTGCTTTCGGATTACCGCGAAGGGCTTCCGGCGCAAATCCATCAAATAATGCATCATAGGCGGGGTTTACTGCAACCAGTTGTCCTTGTAAATGGGTAGAGAGTTCGGTGATCTGCAATCCGGCAGATTCAACGATGCCCCTGATCTCATCGGCATAGGTTTTGCTCTCAGCTGCTTTCTGCAGATCAATGCAGCGGCTATCCCATGTAGGCAGCTGAACTCCTTTGAAACCAAGCCCTGCAGCCCATTTGCAAATAGATTCCAGAGAATTGAATGGGGCAGTATCCCCCATAAATTGTGCTAAGAATATGCCCGGCCCTTTAATAGTTGTCATAGTTTATATTTTGTGTACTGTCCACTTCAGTTCTGAATTGGATGAAGCAACTACATTGTCAATAAATGCCATACCGCGGATTCCGTCTTCTACCGAAGGAAAGTCGAGTGCCTCTTTTGACGGTATCGTTCCCTCTAATTTTGCGCTAAGTGTTGTTGCAAAATTTTTATAAATATTGGCGAAGGCTTCGAGGTATCCTTCGGGATGTCCGCCCGGAGTTCGGCAGTTAGCTGTGGCAAAACCCGATAGCCGGTCTGAATAGTTGCTGCCAGCACGCAAGATCTGCGTTGGCTGGTCCAGCCATTTTACTATCAGGGTATTGGGTTCCATCTGGGCCCATTCCAGTCCGCCCTTTTCTCCGTAAATACGGATTTTCAGTGCATTCTCTTCGCCGGCAGCTACCTGTGACGCCATCAGCACACCGGTGGCACCATTGTCAAAATGAAGCAATACGCTGCCATCATCATCCAGCATACGGCCTTCTACCACCGTATTTAAATCGGCACAGAGCTTAGCGATTTTTGCACCTGAAATATATTCGGCCAGGTGCGCAGCGTGCGTACCAATATCTCCCATGCTTCCGCTTTTGCCCGATTTTTTAGGGTCTGTTCTCCAGGCTGCCTGTGCGTTGCCTTCGCGCTCGCTGAGTTTGCTGAGCCAGCCCTGCGGGTATTCTACCCAAACTTTTCTGATCTTCCCCAATACACCATCGGCCACCATTGCTTTTGCCTGTTTAACCATTGGATATCCGGAGTAAGTATGGGTGAGGCAGAGGAGGAGTCCGGTTTCTGCTACTTTGGCTTTAAGCTGCAGGGCTTCCGCTAATGAAAAAGCAATCGGCTTTTCAATGACCACGTTAAATCCATGATCCAGGGCCATCATTGCAGGTGCAAAGTGAGCAAAGTTGGGGGTTACTATTGTTACAAAATCCATGCGCATACTTGCAGGCAGCGCAGCTTCCTTGGTGATCATTTCATCATAAGTCATATAGATCCGCTCTTTGGGCAGAAACAACAGCTCTCCCGACTCCTGTGCAATGGCAGGGTTGATGCTGAGTGCGCCACAAACCAGTTCAATCATACCGTCCATATTAGCCGCCAGGCGGTGGATGGCGCCAATGAAAGCGTCCTTGCCCCCGCCTATCATACCCATTCTTAATTTACGTTGCATTGTATATATTTTTTATTTGAATGATGTGAGCACTTAAAAGTAGAAAAATTAGCCCATTATTTTTGGCTTTATAACAATGTTATGTTTTTGATGACCAACAAATATTATATTTAGCTTTCAATTACTATACTAAGTGAAAGAGAACAGACGTAATGCCATAAAGAATATCCTAACAGGAACCGCCGCCATTGCTGCTGCTCCGTTAATGCCCTCCATTGCTTCTTGCATGCCTGCCGGAAATGCACTCAAAGGGAATATCCGCCACGCGGTATGCCGCTGGTGTTTTGACGACCTGAGCGTAGAGCAGCTTTGTATAGAGGCCGGTAAAATTGGCATTGAGGGGATTGATCTGGTAGGCCCTAAAGACTGGCCAACCTTAAAAAAATACAAGCTTTTTTCGAGCATGTGCAATGGCGCGGAAATCAGTTTGGTCAAAGGCTGGAACGATCCGCAGTATCATTCTACTTTAATAAAAAACTATACTGAACACATCGATCTGGTAGCTGCAGCAGGATATAAAAACCTGATCTGCTTCAGCGGTAACCGCAATGGAATGGACAATGAAACCGGTTTAAAAAATGCAGCGGCAGGATTACAACAGATCATGGCGCATGCAGAAAAAAAAGGGGTGGTGATTCAGATGGAACTGCTGAACAGCAAAGTGGATCACAAAGATTATATGTGCGATAAATCGGCCTGGGGTGTAGCGTTGTGTAAAGCCATCGGTTCACCCAATTTCAAGTTGCTCTATGATATCTATCACATGCAGATAGACGAAGGAGATGTAATCAGAACCATCCGTGATAATCATACTTATTTTGGGCATTATCACACTGCTGGAGTTCCCGGCCGGCATGAGATAGATGATACCCAGGAACTGAATTACCCTGCTATTATGAAAGCAATACTGGCAACAGGGTTCAATGATTTTGTAGCGCAGGAATTTATGCCGGCCGCAAAAGACAAGATTGCTTCACTGAAAAAAGCGGTAGAGATCTGTGATGTATAAATCTATCAATAACAATACACAAAATAGTAAACGCATAAACAACTAACATGGCCGAACAAAATTTCGACGCAATTGTGATTGGTTCCGGCATCAGCGGAGGCTGGGCTGCTAAAGAACTTACAGAGAAAGGGCTTAAAGTGCTGATGCTCGAGAGAGGACGCAACATTGAGCACGTGAAAGACTATGTAAATGCCAATAAGGAATCATGGGATTATCCCCACCATGGCAGAAAAACACAGGAAATGATTGCTGCGCAACCGGTGCGTAACAGAGACTATCCGCTGAACGAACAGACCTACGAAATGTGGGCCGATGAAAAAGAAAGTCCTTATACAGAAGTAAAACGCTACGACTGGTTTCGTGGATACCATGTAGGCGGAAGATCTTTGTTATGGGGCAGACAGAGCTATCGCTGGAGTGATCTGGATTTTGAAGCCAATGCAAAAGACGGGGTAGCGGTAGACTGGCCCGTTCGGTACAAAGAAATAGAACCATGGTATGATTATGTAGAAAAATTTGCAGGCATCAGCGGCAACAGGGATGGTATTCCAGTGTTACCGGACGGACAGTTCATGCCACCGATGGATATGAATTGTGTAGAGAAGGATATAGCAAAGCGATTGAAAGATTTTTATAAGGGAGAACGTGCCATGATTATTGGCCGTACTGCTAATATTACACAAGCCCTCGAAGGAAGAACGAATTGTCAGTACAGGAATAAATGCTGGCTGGGATGCCCGTTTGGCGCTTATTTCAGCACACAGTCCTCTACATTACCGGCGGCCATGAAAACGGGTAATTTAACCCTTCGTCCATGGAGCATTGTAACAAAAATCATTTACGATAAGGACCAGAAAAAAGCAACCGGTGTAGAAGTACTGGACGCGGAAACCAATAAGACCTATGTATACAATGCCAAGATCATTTTCTTAAATGCATCTACCTTAAATTCTGCATGGGTACTGATGAATTCAGCTACAGATGTTTGGGAAGGCGGATTAGGCAGCAGCAGCGGAGAGCTGGGGCATAATATCATGGACCATCACCTGGGTGTAGGTGCCCGCGGAAGAGTGGAAGGCTACGAAGACAAATATTATTTTGGCCGCAGGCCCAATGGAATTTATGTGCCGCGTTATCAGAACATCAATGGCGATAAAAGAGATTACCTGCGCGGATTCGGATACCAGGGAAGTGCCAGCAGATCGGGCTGGGGCAGAGAAATCGCCGAACTGAGTATCGGAGGAGATTTTAAAGACCAGTTACTGGAACCGGGTAACTGGGGTATGGGAATTATGGGATTTGGTGAGGTATTACCGGATCATGCCAATTTTGCCACACTCGATAAAACGGTGAAAGATAAGTGGGGATTGAACGTGTTAAAGATAGACGCAGAAATCAAGGACAACGAAAGGAAGATGCGTAAAGACATGCAGGCCGATGCCATTGAAATGCTCACCAACTCGGGCGTTAAAGATGTAAATGGGTATGATGGCAACGCTGTTCTGGGACGAGGTATTCATGAAATGGGAACGGCCCGTATGGGAGCAGATCCAAAAACATCTGTTGTAAATAAACACAACCAGATCTGGGATGCGCCGAATGTATATGTTACCGATGGTTCATTCATGACATCAGCAGCCTGTGTAAATCCTTCATTAACGTATATGGCATTTACAGCAAGGGCGGTGGATCATGCGGTATCAGAACTTAAAAAACAAAATCTTTAAAAATTAATCAATGAATAGAAGAGAAGTAATATCCAGCGTAGCTCTTTTACTGGGTGGCACCATACTGGGTTCACAGGTTTTTTTATCGGGTTGTAAAACCGCCACTACCGATGTAGTGGCTTTTACGCCGAAAGACATCGAATTGCTGAATGAAATAGCGGAAACCATTTTACCGGCAACTTCCACCCCTGGTGCAAAGGAAGCTAAAGTAGGAGACTTCATGGCAGTGATTGTAAAAGACTGTTACAAGCCGGAAGAAGCAAAAATATTCATGGATGGAATGGTAGCAATTGGGCCATCATTCATGAAAGCCAGCACGCAGGAGCGTCACGATTTGCTGGTAAAGCTAGACCAGGAAGCTGCGGACTTTCAAAAAATCAAAAAAGAAGATCAGTCACCGCATTATTTCCGCATGATGAAAGAATTAACCCTCTGGGGATTCTTTACTTCGGAAGTGGGATCTACCAAAGCGCTGCGATACATTGCAGTACCGGGTAAATATGATGGATGCATTGATTATAAAAAAGGAGACAGGGCCTGGGCAACCTAGCACATCCGATCAACTGGCCTCAATAGGGGGCTCCTTTAATTCTACTTATCATTTTAAAACACACAGGCATGACTAACAACAGACGCCACTTTCTTAAAACAGCCTCACTTGCAGCCGCAGGCCTGAGTTTGCCATTTATTGGCAAATCAGGGATGCTGGAAAATTTTGCACCTAAAGCAAGTCCGTTTGGAATACAGCTGTGGACGGTAAAAGAAGACCTGACTGCAGATACAAAAGGCACGCTGAAAAAATTATCGCAATACGGATATAACCAGATAGAGAGTTTCGAAGGAAAGCAGGGCATGTTCTGGGGAATGAAAAATACCGAGTTCAAAAAATACATGGATGATCTGGGAATGAAAATCGTTTCATCTCACTCCAACAACACAGTTGATTTTGAACGCAAAGCTGCAGAGGCTGCAGAGATAGGCATGAAGTACCTGATCTGTCCGTACAAAGGGCCGCAAAAATCAATTGAAGATTTCAAACGCTTTAATGATGAGTTTAACAAAAGCGGAGAGATCTGTAAAAAGAACGGAATCCGTTTTGCCTATCATAACCACGACTACTCCTTTAAAGTACTCGACGGACAAGTTCCCCAAACAGTAATGATGGAAGGAACCGATCCTGCTCTTGTAGATTTCGAAATGGATATTTACTGGGTAATGGCAGCAAAAGAAGATCCAAAAGTCTGGTTCAAAAAATACCCGAACCGCTTTAAATTGTGTCATGTTAAAGACCAGACCCCAACAGCGAGCGGCGGTATTGAGTCTTGCCATTTAGGAAAGGGAACGATCGACTTTGCATCCATCCTTTCTGTAGGCAAAAAATATGGCTTACAATACCATATTGTAGAGCAGGAAGCATTTACCGGCACCACTCCATTACTGAGTGCGGAAGCAGATGCGGTTTATATGAAGAACTTTAAAATTTAATACTTTCTTTCCCTTATCAGGATAAATCAAAGCCCCCATTAAGTAGTTCACTTTCCGGGGGCTTTGATTTTGCAGACTTTATGTACAGGCTTATGCCATTTGATTAGAATAAACGGTATTCACGTTTTACAAACTGGTTGGCTTCGTCGAAGTTGGTGATCTTCATATTAGGGCCATCCCAGATCAGTTTGATATTTCTTCCGGGATAGGAAGCATTACCATTGGCATTTTTCTTCTGAATATCATAACTCCGGATTGCCAGATTACCCATGAGTACACTTTCGGTAAGCGGACCGGCAACATCAAAATTAGAACTCAGGTTTTTAGCCTGATCTGTTCCATATCCTGCAATGGCAGCTTCTACCCAGGCAGCATAATGACCATCGGCACTATTAGGCACCCTGGCAATGCTCTGAGGCACCACCGTAGAGGCGGTTATAGAAGTAGGCAATAATTTAGGAACAGCACCATAAGTGCCACACATCATTTTGCCTTTCGTTCCAATGAAAACAGCCCCATTGCCGCCATCTCCCATTGGTTCATTGGGCCCGAGTTCTTCGGGTCTTTCGGGTTGAATGCCACCATCCATCCAATGTAGTTTTACATCTGGTTTGCCATTCAATCCTTTAAAGGTTAATGTAATATGCGAAGAAGTAGGACAGCTTTCCGGATAATAAGCCCTGGTCCAGGGTTGCAGGTATCGGGTAGACACACTGCATTCTGCAGAAACAGGATAGCCTAAACCCAATACGGCAAAGGCAGGTGCCATATTATGACAAGCCATATCTCCCAGAGCACCGGTACCGTAATCCCACCAGCCACGCCAGTTAAATGGAAGGAGCCCGTCTACATAATCTTTGTAAGGCGCAGTACCCAGCCAGAGGTTCCAGTCTAATTCGGGAGGAACAACCCCTTTGGTAGTAGGCCAACCGATACCCTGGGGCCATACAGGACGATCGGTAAAACAATAAATAGTATGCACATCACCAATTGTACCGGCGTTGTACCAATCCACTAACTGCCGCACACCATCACCGGAAGCACCCTGGTTACCCATTTGAGTAACCACCTTATAATCATGAGCTGCTTTGGTAAGCATGCGGGCTTCGTAAATATCGTGTGTTAATGGTTTTTGAACATACAAGTGCTTCTTCAGCTGAATAGCGGCCATTGCCTGCACGCCGTGCATATGATCGGGTGTAGAAACAGATACAGCGTCTATGTGTTTGTGTTCCTTATCGAGCATCTCGCGATAGTCTTTGTAGATTTTTGCCTTTGGAAATCTACTCTTGCTTTTACCGATCTGGCGATCATCCACGTCGCACAGAAAAGCAATATCGGCTTTGCCACTCTGGGCAAAATTCCAGATATCACTTTCGCCTTTACCACCTACCCCAATACCTGCAATCTGCAGTTTATCGCTTGGAGCAATAAAGCCTCTGCCAAGAACATGTCTTGGAATAATGTAGAAGCCCGCTGCTGCCAGTGCGCTGTTGCGTATAAAGGACCGGCGGGAATTGTTTTCGGCAGAGGTATTGTCTGCCGGTGAAACTGAATTGTTTTTCTTTTTCATGTAGAGCAATTATGAAGTATGAATATACAGAAAAATAGAAAACAGCCATCTCTTAAAATAGTGCCGGCCATACCGGTGAAATTTTAAGAAAAAGCCCATTTATTTACAATTTATTTATTGAATTAGTTTAACCGGGTAGCAGGGCAGGAAATAATAGGCCATTGGCTAAGTAATACCATCAGTTTCAGTAGATGCCTGCAAGGGTTCCGGGCCTTTTAATAAACAGTTATTTTTTATTAAAATAAAAGCATGAATTTTGAACGGATAAAACTGAGTAAATGAATTTTGAACTTAAGGATATAAAAGCAGCACACTCAAAAGTTAAGAGTGGTTCGGATTTTCCTAATTATGTACAAGACCTTATTAAGTTAGGTGTTAAAAAATATGACAATTATGTTTGTGATGGACATGCTGTATTTTTTGGAGCCGACAATTATCAAATTAAGTCCAGGCCAAAGTATGCTGTATTAGCTATTGCAAATATCAGCGATAAAGAAAGGTTTAAGCACCATTTAAAAAACCATCAACGTGGACAAACCGATATTCTGGCGTTTTGTATTTTCTCGGCAGAAACCGGAGTTGAAAAGTGGACGGTAGATATGAATCAGATGACTTGCACCTACTACGATAAATTGAACAGTAAAATGCTCGAAGAACAAATTCCGACACCTAAGTAGGTAAGTACTATTAAAAAAGCTTTTGGCAGACATGCTATCAAATAATCAGACCGTAAACTCCTGATCCCAATGCAGCAATGCTACAATGCTCGGTAATAATTTTTCGCCTTTG
>CALPNW020000122.1 GCA_943325035.2 Sphingobacterium thalpophilum
AGACGAAGCTTCTATGCATACCGGTAATAAATTTTCCGATTTACTGAAAGCGGCCGCTAAAGCGGAAGGTGCTGAGGTAATTGTGATGTGTAATAATATTGAAGCCCAGATTGCCGAAATGGACAATGCGGAAGACAAGCAAATGTTCATGGAAGAATATAAAATGACCGAGCCTGCACTGAACAGACTCATCAGTACCACCTATAAATTACTGAAACTCGAAACCTATTTCACCGCTGGTGTACAGGAAGTAAGGGCTTGGACTATTCACCATGGCTGGAAAGCGCCTCAGGCAGCCAGCGTTATTCATACCGATTTTGAAAAAGGCTTCATTAAAGCAGAAGTAATTGCTTACGATGATTTCGTAAAATACGGCAGTGAAGCGGCCTGCAGAGACAATGGCCGTTTGCGGATAGAAGGAAAAGAATATATTGTGAAGGACGGAGATGTAATGCACTTCCGTTTTAACGTATAAATTCAATAGCATGGGATTGCTTTCTCTCTGGGAAAAAGACACTTATTATGCCTACAGTGATGTGGTAATCATTGGTGGAGGACTCATGGGTTTATGGACAGCCCTTGAACTAAAGCAGCAATCCCCTTCTATAAAAATCACTATTGTTGAACGGCATGTTTCCCCATTGGGAGCATCCACCCGAAATGCCGGATTTGCTTGTTTTGGAAGTTTAACTGAATTACTGGGCGATGAAGCAAAAATGGGTACTGATGCCATGATGCGGGTTGCCGCTATGCGGTATAAGGGCATTGAAAAAATAAAGGCAACCATTGCACCCGAAAAAATTGACTGGGATCTATGCGGTGGTTATGAACCATTGAAAAACTATCCGGCTGCAGATGAACTCGATCACCAGATCAATTACCTGAACAAGGTACTGGAATCGGTTACCGGGATAAAAAATACTTTTTCCAATGCTACCGCCAATTTAGCCGGTATCGGTTTAAAAAACTTTGATCAGCTGGTATTTAATCCGCTGGAAGCAGGCATTCACAGTGGCAAACTGGTGAATGAATTAACCGCATTGGTTCTCAGCAAAGGAGTTCGTCTGTTGAACGGAATAGAGGTGAATGGATGGATAGAAACCGGCCAGGGTATTGAATTATCGACCAATCATCCGGTTTCACTGAAAGCAGGCAAACTGGTCATCTGTACCAATGGGTTTACCAGTTCACTTTTACCCGCACTCAATATTGAACCTGCCAGAGGCCAGATCGTTTTAACTGCTCCGATTGCTGGGTTAACTACTAAAGGCACTTTCCATTTCGACGAAGGATTTTATTACTTTAGAAATGTGGGCAATCAGATCCTGCTGGGCGGTGCCCGCAACAGCAATTTTGAGGAGGAACGTACCACCAATATGGAAGGCTCCGATGCCATCAGACATATACTCACCGATTTTTTAAAGACTCATCTTCAAACCAGTGAACCCGTAGAAATTGTTCAGAGCTGGAGCGGCATCATGGGATTCACCCCCGATAAAAATCCGCTTTGTACCACCGTTTCTACCAATGCAGTTGCAGCTATTGCCTGTAATGGCATGGGGGTTGCACTAACGCCTGTAATAGCGGAAACTGTTACCAACTTGTTATTGAACTAGTTTCTTATCCGGATTGAACCATTCTTTCCTATTTTTATTACAACAATTGTACATGAAAAATATAAACGCACTACTATTGATGCTTTTGGTAACTGTAGCAGCCTGCAATACTGCGGTAACCGAATCAGCACCTGCTGCAGTAAATACGGTCATCCCCACTCCTGCCGTACTCAATTATGCTGTTGTAAAAATATATCCGCACGATACTTCCTCTTATACCCAGGGCCTGATCTGGCACAACAATAAATTATATGAAGGAACGGGCTGGTATGGAGAAAGCAAACTGATAGTAACTGATCTGGCGGATGGCAAAGCCGATAAAAAAATCATATTGCCTGCAGCAACATTTGGTGAAGGTATTGCCATATTGAACAATAAAATTTATCAGCTTACCTGGCAGGAACACAAAGTGTATGTATACAATGCAGCAACTTTGCAGAAAGAAAAAGAGTTTGAATGGCCCTATGAAGGATGGGGAATCACCTCCGATGGAAAACAGCTGATCATCAGCACCGGCGGCAGTAACCTGTATTTTGTGAATCCCGAAACGTTTAAAGTTGAAAGAACCCTTGGCATTTCTGACAACAATGGCTATATCGCCAACCTCAATGAACTGGAATATGTAGACGGAAGCATCTATTCAAATGTTTACACTACCGACTTTATCCTCAAAATAAATCCCGCAACCGGCCTGGTTGAAGGAAAAATAGATCTCAGCAATCTGCTGCAAAAGACCAATCAACCCATCCTGCAAAACACAGATGTATTGAATGGGATTGCCTATGATACTATCAAGAAGAGTTTTTATATCACCGGAAAACGCTGGCCGGCATTGTATGAGATTAAGCTGAACTAAGCAATCAGGCTGAACTAATTTTTGCTGCGCTTCTGAAAAACATAAATTACCGAACTGCATCTGTTGGGATCAAACAGTGCTTTCAGATTAGATATTAACCCCTGCCAGAAGGCATTCAACAGATTGGGTTGGCCATTTTTATATTGTTCACTCAACATAGACACATAAAAAGAATCGAACCACATCGGATAAGTTGCCTTCAGTTCAAACCCGTATTTTTCACCCAGCTGTTCCATAGATCCAGGAGAGAAATGGTACAAATGCCTGGGTACATCATAGGCTGCCCAATGGGCGCTATAATACCTGGCATCAGCAGAGGTATAGTTAGGAACGGCTATTATCAATTGTCCTTTTGCATTGATCAGGCGGTTGAAATGATTCCAGTATCCTTCCAGATCATGTACATGTTCCAATACATGCCAGAGTGTTATGGCATCAAACGAACCAGCTTCTAAATCATCTATAGTACCGGGCGTATCGAGTATCAGCTGATAATTTTTTTCGGCCAGCATTCTTGCAGCATTATCCGGCTCCAGACCTTTAACATTCCAGCCACTGGTTTTCATCGTATGGCCAAAAGCGCCGGTACCGGCACCGATATCCAACAGATTACCGGCAAACAAACCAGTAGATTTCTGAACCAGTTTCCGTTTTTGAACAAGCGTATGTTTTCTTACCAGGTGATACAATCGGTTGATGAGCCCATCCTTTGTATCGCTGTGCGACACATAATTCACCGACTGATAATAAGGGCCAATTTTTTCCACGTTGGGAACGTCCTGGGTAAAACGCAGGGAACAGGCATTACAATGCCAGATCAAAAAAGTTTGATTGCTAACCGTATAATCAATAGCTGATAATGCAGGATGAATACTGTTCGACAAACAAGCCGGACAAGATGTACGATGTATCAATGAATTCATTAAAAATAATTGTTCCGGTTTGAGGGCTTATACATAATAAAATAACAAAGCCCCAACACCAATCAATAATAGAATGATGGCATATACCCACCAATAATCTTCTTTACCTTCTAGCGAATCCTGTCCTAATAGCTCTCTGATATCTTCCTCTTCCTTTTCGGTAAGCTCGCGTTCTTCCTCTTCGGGAACCACCGGCACAAATTTTTGGGGAAGTTTAAATGCTGCATTCAGTTTTACCTGAGGCATTAATTCCTGAAGATTTTTTTCCGGAGTAAAAAGTATATAACCGTTATCCTCTTTCCTCAAAAGACCAATACCAGGAAGCTGAGCACCCTGGGGGGTGTTAAGGGCAGACTTGATCTTGTATAAATAATCATGAAAACTCCTGATTGCAACTACTACATCCGTTCCCATTTCCTGCGCTAAAAAATCGTAAAAAAACTTATCTGCCGTTGTGGTTGGCTCCTGTTTAAAACGGATTGATGATGCAGGTGCAAATAATAATTCGTTATGAATATCCAGTTGTGCACCATTGGTTTCTATCACTAGATTACCTACATCAGGGATACTCATTTTTTGATTGAGTATCAGGTATTTATGGAGGTATTGATTCATGCTTTGTATCGTTTACTTGAACGAATATACAACTCCTGCCATTACATTAAAACCAAATACAGGATACTGGTTCCAGCGCTGGTAGGTATTGTTAAATAAATTATTCATTTGCAACCACACATTCAGCTGTTTTTTTACACTAAACTCCGCTCCCAGACTTAGATCTACGGAAGAGGGCAATTTGATGGATTCCATCAAAAGGTTACGTGCCATGCTGCCATCCCTGTAAAAAAGATCTGCTTTTAACTGAAGGTCTTTTAATGGTTTCCACAGTGCCCCGGAAGTGATCTCAAAAGGAATGAGCCCCCAGGAATTGGTATTCAATGCAAACCCGCTGTAATGAGAAATGGTGGTTGAAGCCATCAGGGAGAAATTTTCCTGAACCGTATAATTCAGTTCACCATGAATTCTGAAAGTATTCATCTCCGGCTCAAAAACTGTATTAAAAGACTTTCCATCCAACGCATCATTCAAAAAAAGTGGCTGACCATTCATTTTCAGAAATGATACCCTGCCGTTAAAACTGAGGTGATTACCCGCAGTACCTTTTATTCCAACATATTGTTCTCTGATCCTTGTATTTGTTAAACTGTTCAATCCTCCTATCCATGGATTAAATGCCACCAGCGTACGATAACTGTTTTTGGTAAAATAGCCTACCCATCCCGCTTCCATCTTTAACCGGGTATTGGGTAATCCTGCTTCTGCCCAAATATCGGGCTGCATGGAATAGGCCCCATTATCCCAGGAAGGCTGTATGCCTATATTCAGCTTGAGATTGGGGGTAGTAAAAAGCACCGAAGGATTGATATGGAACAGGTTATTGGTGAGCTTGACTGCAGGAAAATTAGCAGAAGCTATATCTGCTGTTACGCCAAGCTTTAGGGATAAAATACTACCCAGCGATTTTTCAATAGGTGCTTTCAGAATCAGGTTATTTTCCGAACCACTGTAATTATCGGTAAACCGGTAATAACTCAATTGCGGATGATAATCTATTCCGGCAGCTGATTTCACCTTATTCTTTAACCCCAGTTCCAGTGCAATGGTGTTATAGGTTTGTTGCAACTGGTCTTTGGTAAAAACCAGCGTGGATGGCTTAAACCCATACCGATACTGGGTTATGGTATTAAAGAATGCATGACTGGTCCACTCGAGTTGCTCAGTCGTATTAATGATAGACTGTACATCCAATCCCACTTTGCTGAATTGCTGCGCAAATTCATTTCCTTTTGAAGTAATAAAATCTGCCTGTATAGTTGTTATGGATTTTTTACCATCCCCAAACGCAAACCTGCCTTCGGCAAATACCGTATTAAAATTGCCGGCCCCGATTTTTACCCGATGACTATTTTCCCAGATCCATCCGGAATCTGTAGGCATGGCCAAAGGCTGAATGGCAATTGGCTGGTAATTGAAAAACAGGTTGGAGGAAGGTACTTTGTAACTGAGCGAAATACGGGAAGTATCCAATACAGCAGTTGCTGCCGCAAAATTGATCTTGGCCGCATATTGCAATGAAGGTTTAAACTCGGAAGTAATTACTACTGTTCTGGAATCGGTGGTATCAGATAGCCCTTCGTTGCTTATTTTAGAAGACAGTTTACCGGAAGCGTAGTCTGCCGCATCAACGCTTGCAGCAGTAGTAGTAGCATAGTCGGCAGTATTAGCTGTATACTTAGCAGCAACAGATTTGATATTGCTTTTCTTTACAGGCGATTTTTTATTTTTACCGCTTGTTTTAGCGGACTTCGAAACAGATTTTTTCTTCGTTGAAACTGTTTTTTTATTTTTAGAAACCGGTTTCTTCTTTTTTGAAGCTGTCTTTTTTACGGTTGAACCGGAACGCTGCGAAATCAATTCCGTAGCAATCCCCATCAACAGGAACAACACCAATAATATTTTTATCCTTCTCATCATTTTTTTCGGCTTTAGACTATTCTACTTTATTGGTTTTCTCTTTTACTGCAATAACCTGCAACAGCTTTTCGGCAGCTTCTTTTTTAAGTTCGGGCTGAGCTGCATTGTCTGCAACACTTTTAAAAGTAGCTTCTGCATTAAACAGGTCGTTTTGCTTAAAATAGATATCCCCTATCAAAATATAACTGCGGGTTACCCAAACATCGTAAGAGCCATATTTTTTAATCACTTCAAATCCTGCTTTTTCCGCATCAGCCAGCTTGTTGGCCTGCAACAGTAATTCGCCAACACGGTATTGCGCTTCTGCGGTAATTTCAGATTTTCCCTGGCTCAGGAGCAATCTATACTGTGCCAGTGCCTGTTCCGGTTTATTATTCAGCTGCTCGTTACGGGCAAGTACAAAGCCAGCCATCAGGCGGTCGTCTGATGCAATTCCTTTCTGTTCCAGTAACTCAGCAGCATTAGACGAGGCCGCAACCCATTCCTGTATTTTAAACTGACAGCGGAGCAGTCCTCTCATTGCTTCCAGCCTGTTTTCCTGCTGAACAGCAATTTTTTTAAGTAATGAAAAATAACGGGATGCTTCTGTATAATTTTTCAGGTCAAAATAATAGATCCTTGCAGATTGCAGGGCACTTCTCTCGGCATATTTATTGGGAGCCATGTCTGCAACAGCATTGTAAAAAGACAAAGCAGCAGCCGGGTCTTTCTGAACAATATTGATTTCTGCTAAAAAATAATTCGATTCCAGTTTATAGTTTCCGGAAGGATATTTTAAGATGTATTCTGTAAAGCCAGACTGTGCGCCTGCATTGTCTTTGGCTTCGTACCGGATCATGGCAGACCTGAAAGTAACAGAATCAGCTTCATTTACACCAATCAGTTTTCCGTTAGACTGCATAAAGCCAATGTATTCCTGCGGCTGCTGTTTTTCGATGAAAATATTGCGGATATAATCTACCGCAGCTTCTGTTTCTGAACTGTTAGGATAGGTAGAAACCAATAATTTAAACTGGTCGAGCGAAGCATCGTTTTTATTGAGGTTGAACAAAGCAATCCCTAATTTTAAATAAGCCTGAGGATGCAATGAAACTGCCTGGTCGTTATTGACGATTTTATATAAGGTTTGCAGCGACTTATCATACTCTTCTGCGGCCATATAAGTATCAGCAATCTGCATTTGGGCATTAGACACCAACGTGGATTTTGGGTAATTTTCTTCCAGAGAGGTGAGTAATTGTAACTTTTCTTTCTGCTTGTTCTGTGCACCGGCAATGATCCCTTTCTGAAAAAGGGCATAATCGGCAGATGACCATCCCATCTGAATGGCTTTATCGTAAATCACCAATGCCTGTTTGTATTCGCGGGCCATAAAATGGCAATCCGCAATGCGTATAGTAGCATCTTTTTCTACCTCTCCGGATAAATTAGCAGTGGTTTTTGCGACCATTTCGAACTGGTACCGGGCTTCTTTATAATTTTGTTTTTTCAGGAAACAATAAGCCAGATTATACCTTGCATTGGTTGAATTGACTTCGCCGTTCCGGGCTGGATTTTTTAAATAATTCTGCAGGTAAGCAATAGCCATGTCGGTTTTGCCTGCACGGTAGGCCAGTTCGCCTTTCCAGAAATTCACCATTGGCAGTAATGCCGAATTGTATTCGATGACCAATAGCTGATCCAGTAATATTTCTGCTGCAGCAATCTGCTGGTCATTGATCAGTTCAACAGCTCTGCCATATAATAGCCCCGGATAAATCTTAAGTGCATTGACGGAACGGTCTTTAATCTGTTCAAACATTGCCAGCCCCTCTTTAAAACTACTGGTATGAGCAAGTGTACTCAGCAGAAGTTCATTCGCTTCATTCTGATACCTTGAGGCAGGATATGCAGTCATGAATAATTTCAGGCTGGTGGCGGCCACTCCATAATAATTCAGGTCATAAGACAATTTTGCATAGTGAAAAGCAGAGACCTCTTTTTGTGAAGGGTTACTGTTGTTGGCTGCACAAAATTGAAAGGCATTTCTGGCGTTCTGCTGATCATTTACTTTTAAATAAGCATCTGCCAGTAAATACATACTGTTCTGGGCCAGTGAATCTGCTGCCCCTCCTATCTGCTTAAACCCCTCTATTGCTTTGTTCCAGTTTCTGGCCTCATAGTAACAATAAGACAATTCATAAAGGTCTTCCCTTCTGACCTTGTCTTTTTCTGCTACAAATTTTTCCAGATAAGGCAGGGCTTTTTCAAATTTTCTTTTTTCGAACCAGAGATGCCCTACCAGTTGTTTCAGTTGCAGTTCATAATACTGACCTCCCCGTTGCAAAGCTTTTTCACCGGATTCGAGCGCTTTGTCTTTTTCGCCGTTAAAATAATACAACTCCGTTAAATAAAAGGGAACCACATTCTGGTAAGCCGGTTCTTTCTGTGCTATCAGAAAGCAGGGAATGGCTTCTGTGTATTTTTGCTGACTAAATAAGATAAAGCCGTAATAATAATTTGCATCCAGGTAATTCGGGTCTTTGGGCAGCTGACGGATACTGTTGAATAAAGGTTTTGCCTGATCAAATTGCTGCGCAATAAAATAAGCATACCCCTGGTGAAACTTCATTTCTGCGATTTGCCGGTTATTCAGATTGGCAATATTCGATTTTTCATAAAACTGCAATGCATCTCCGTATTCTTTTTTACGGTAATAATACTCCCCTAAATAAAATCCGGCCATCTGTGCATGGGCAATATCTGATTCCAGATTAATAAAAGCCCGGGCCATTTCAACTGCAATTGGTTCATTCAGTTGCAAACCACAGATAATATAATAGTACCTGGCTTCTGTTCTAACCTGTACCGGCATATTGCTGTTCTGTACCCCGTTACTGTAAAGTGTTTTGAACAGGGGATATGCCAGACTATATTGCTCCTGCTGATATAGGAGCTTGGCCTGTTTAAAAGCAGCATCAGGATCAATTACCGACTGGGTAAGTTGGGCTGAAGCAGGCTGATGAATCAGCAATAACGAATAAACAATGAATAACCAGGTAATTCTGTACATAGTGCAGGGATAATTTGACAAAGCTTTTATTATCTGACGATACTACAACTTAAAGCCTTCCTAAAGATAGTATCACAGATTTGTAAGGGATTGTTAAGGCTGCATATGTGGAAAAATGATGGAAGGTTGTAAGTTTGTCAACAAATAGCCAAAATGTACGAACATTTCACAACGGTAAGGGTTAGATATGCAGAAACAGACCAGATGAATATTGTGTACTATGGCAATTATGCCCA
>CALPNW020000123.1 GCA_943325035.2 Sphingobacterium thalpophilum
TGACAGAATTCTATTTTAACTTCATGCAAAAGCACAACAATGGGAAAAGCAAAATCTAGCAAAAAAAACACCAAAAAACCGGTAGCAGCATCAGGAATGGTTTCTAAGCCAGCAGGTCCGGGAAGTACATTTGGCAAAACAGCTGGTGGTGCAATGGGTAATAAAAACTTTTCCTCTTCTAAAAAAGGAACTGGATTTTCAGTAACACCCAGAAAAGCATCTTAGTAGCTGCTTACATACATTAGCAATAAGTTTATCTGCATGAATCACCGTAATTTTTGTAGTGGTGATGTATTATGCAACATTTAGTAGCTCATAGCTGAAATTAATTTTCAGTAATAAACCAAAACAGCCCACCAGGCATTCGCTTAGTGGGCTGTTCAAATTTTACTACCTGCTTATTCAATAGGCTTATAGTCTTTAAACAACTTTACCGGTGCAGCTTCTGCCAACGCTTTGTACTGCTTCCAGCTTCCGCTGAAAAATGCGTTTGCATTCACCAATACTTCAGCAACTGCCGCTTCAGCATAAGCAATCAAACGATCTTCCTGCGCACCCGGCGCCAGCGGTTTACTCATAATATACATTCTGGCTTCTCCCACAGTACTGTTTACAGTAACCTGAGGAATATTGCCATATCCCTGTTTTTCCTGTGCCTTGCCATTCAGCTGCTCACGGATAGCTTTGATGCTTTCCGTCATTTGCTTGCCTGTTTTACGCAAGGTGTCGGCATCTTTTTTATCCATATTCAGCATGGCTGCTTCTACCTTCTTAATGATCTCTTCTGCTTCATTTAACCGTTCAACAAGGTTCACCAGTTTCAGTTGAGACTGATCGAGCCTTGCACTTGTTTTTCTGATTGCATCCCTTACTTCTTTGGAAGTGGGTGCATTCGGATCATCATTCACCACCACCATCATACTATCGGTATGGTCTTTCCCTAAACTAAGTACTACTTTATAAGTACCCGGATCTACAGGAAGACCACCTGGTTCTGCATTTCCACCGGCACCGCCACCAAAACGGCCACCGCCACCGCCTCTTCCACCACCACCTGCTGAACGGATGCCCTTGCCTTCCATACCCCAGTAGAAACGATTGAAGCCGCTGTCTGCTTTGGTACGTAAACTTCTTACCTGTGTGTTGGTAGCATCAAAAATTCTTATCTGCACCGTATCAGCCAGTTTAGCTTTACCCGTATCGGCAGCTGTTTTATTGACATAGAAACTAAGTGCCGCACCTCTTTTTCTGTTCTCTCCCTCATACGTTCCATAAGTGCTGTACTCTATACCGGAAGCATTTTTCATTTTAGACTGATACGCCAGCGGTGCATCAAATGCAGTGAGTTTTTTGGTAAACAACAACCCTTTATTGGCCGCTGCTTTTCTTAACGGACGAATATCATCCAGAATCCAGAGCGCCCTGCCAAATGTTGCAATCACCAGATCGGCCTCTCTTTCCTGAATGGCAAAATCATAGGTTGATACAGACGGGTACTCATTTTTGAACTGCTGAAAACCGGTTCCATTATCAAAGCTCACCCAAAGCCCTTGTTCTGTTCCAACAAAGATCAGATTGGGTTCAACCGGATCCTGAATCACGCATAAAGCATAACCGGTTACTTTCTTCTCATCAATTAAACGGGTCCAGGTTTTACCATAATCACTGGTACGGAAAATATAGGGCTTCAGATCGCCTCTTCTGTAATCATTCACCACTACAAATGCTTCTGCTCCATTGTACCTCGAAGCCCTGATCTGCGGGATCCATGCGCCAATTGGCAGTCCGGGTATTTTACCGCGGAAATTGGTCCAGGTTTTACCGCCATCTCTGGTTAACTGCACATTGCCATCATCTGTTCCAACCCAAATAACCCCCTGCTCTTTAGCAGATGGTTCAATGGCGAGAATCGTACAATGGTTTTCTGCACCGGTAATATCCACAGAGATGCCTCCGTTGATACTCTGGTCTATTTTTGCGGAATCATTGGTAGACAGATCCGGAGATATTACTTCCCACGAAGCGCCTTTATTGGTACTCTTATTTACAAACTGACTTCCGTAATAGATCGTTGCTTTATCGAAAGGATCCTGCGCAATTGCTGCATTCCAGTTAAAACGCTGTCTTGTTTTTACATCCGGACGCGGAGGACGAATACTCCACTCATCGCCATTGGCAATATTATACCGGGAAACACTTCCTCCCTGGCTCATACTGTATACCCAGTTTGGATTTTCCGGATCAGGCATTACATCAAATCCATCTCCACCACCAACACCCTGCCAATAGGCATTCCGGATGCCACTCTGGATCCATACATAAGCCGGTCCATGCCAGCTTCCATTGTCCTGCAAACCACCCATTACATTATACGGCAGCTGATTGTCTACATTGATATGATAAAACTGACCAAGGGGTAATTTTTCATCGAACTGCCAGGTTTTACCGCGGTCGCGGGAAATACCAATACCGCCATCATTGCCGTCAATGATAAAGTTGGCATCGTAAGGATGAATCCACCACGCATGGTGATCGGGGTGAATACCGCTGTAAGGAAGAACCGATTTAAACGTTTTTCCGCCATCGTCACTCACATTGACCATCTGGTTAATATTGTAAACGCGGTTCTCATTTTTGGTATCTACCGCTATATCCTGAAAATAGAATGCCCGGTTGGTTACTACCGCTGGATCACTGTTTACCAGTTCCCATTTCATTCCACCATCATCGCTTCTGTACAAACCATTTTTAGTTGCTTCTACCAGCGCATATACTTTATTAGGATCTGTGCGGCTGATGCTGATGCCGATACGTCCATACTCCCCGGCAGGCAATCCTTCTTCCTTGCCCAGTTTTTTAAAATTTTTACCCCCATCATAGGTTACATAAAAGCCACTGCCCGGTCCACCACCTTTTAAGCTCCATGGGGTACGCTTGTGCTGGTACATATTTACAAATAACTTATTGGGATTCACCGGATCCATTACCATATCCCCTACACCCGAAGTATCGTTGGTATGTAAAATGAGTTTCCAGGAATCACCCCCATCGGTTGTTTTATAGACACCTCTTTCTGCATGTTCTGCAAAAGGGTTGCCCATTACTCCGGCATAAACCACATCCGGATTAGAAGGGTCTATTATGATGCGGTGGATATTGCGCGTTTTCTGCAAACCCATACACTTCCAGGTTTTGCCGCCGTCTAAACTTTTATAAATGCCTTCTCCCAGGCTGATGGAGTTACGTGGGTTTCCTTCGCCGGTTCCTGCCCAAACCACACTTGGATTACTTTGTGTAATGGCAATAGAACCAATATTCTGGATAGGCTGCTCATCAAAAACAGGTGTCCAGCTTCCGCCGCCATTTTCTGTTTTCCATACACCACCACTGGCAGTTCCAAGATAAATTACATTGGGGTTATTCCAGATTGCATCAATAGCCGTAACACGACCACTCATACCGGCAGGTCCGATATTGCGGGGCTTCATGTTTTTAAAATTTTTGGCCAGATCAACCTGCTGTGCAGACGCAGTAAGCACTGCTGCTGCACATACAAAGGCAAAAAGAATTTTTTTCATAAACAGTACCATTTTGGATGCGGTAATTTCTGAAATAAACAACCATTTGCCAAAAACTTAGGATGAGTGGCTTATATTTATCGGTAGATAGCAGCAATTCAACCCATTACCGAAATAATCCAACAACACTGTGCCAATAACAGATTCACCAACAACCAGCTCCGTTAAAACAGGGCTGTATGCTGCAGTAGTGGCATTTCTTACCTATACAATGATTTTTGGTTTCAGAAAATCATTCACCGTTTGCACATTCGATGGCATGGCTTTTTGGGGACTGGGCTATAAGACCCTGCTGGTATTGAGTCAGATGATCGGCTATCTGATGGCAAAATTTTATGGCATTAAATTCATTTCGGAACTGAAGCGCCTGCATCGGTATAAAATCGTGTTGCTGCTGGTGGGTATTGCCTGGCTGGCATGGCTGCTGTTTGCGCTGGTGCCTGCACCCTACAATATTGTATTTCTGTTTATCAATGGCTTTCCGCTGGGAATGCTGTGGGGAGTGATCTTTTCTTATATTGAAGGAAGAAAGAGTACCGATTTTATAGGAGCAGCACTGGCGGTAAGTTTTATTTTTTCTTCGGGTTTTGTAAAATCTGTTGGCGGTTGGTTACTGATGGAATTTCACTTGACTGAATTCTGGATTCCCTTTGCAACCGGGGTGGTATTTGCCCTTCCGCTGTTATTGTTCATTTATCTGATGGAAAAAATTCCGCCCCCTACCGCAGAAGATATTGCCTTACGGATGAACCGAACCCCAATGGATGCCGCACAGAGAAGCAGCTTCATCCGCCAATTTTTTCCGGGCATTGTTGCGGCTATTTTTATATATGGATTTGCCACTATATTCCGCGATATCCGCGATAATTTCAGTGCCGATATGTGGAAGGAAATGGGCTATATCAACCAGCCAGCCATCTTTTCAAAAACAGAAATTCCTATCACACTGGTGATTCTGGTACTGATTGGCAGTATGGTCATGATCAAAAACAGTTTCAAGGCCTTTATGCTGGCACATCTTTTTATTGCCCTGGGTTTTGTGCTGGCAGGGGTTTGCACCTACTTGTTCCGGAACAACAGCATCAGCCCGGTGTGGTGGATGACCATGGTTGGAATGGGATTGTACATGGTATACATCCCCTTTAATTCTGTTTTTTTTGAAAGGCTGATCGCCACTTTTCGCTTTACCGGCAACGTAGGCTTTCTGATCTATGTGGCCGATTCATTCGGCTACCTGGGCAGTGTAAGCGTTTTACTAAGCAAAGAAATATTTAAGGTACAGCTGAACTGGGTATCCTTTTTTTCGAACAGCGTAATGATCTTGTCGATGCTGGGAGTGCTTATTACTGTATACTCGGCAGCTTATTTCAACAAAAAATATAAACAGGGCATCATGGCATAGCCATTACTCCCCTTTCTTTTCGTATTTCTGTTCGATCTCTTTTGCTTTTTCAAAATCCAGTACTACCCCGTTTATACAGTAACGCAGGCCTGTTGGAGGCGGACCGTCTTCAAACACATGTCCTAAATGCGATTTGCACCGGCCACACTGTACTTCGGTTCTTTTCATCCCAACTGTATTATCGGGCAGGTAAATAATGGATCCTTTAGAAACCGGCTCGTAAAAACTGGGCCATCCGCAACCACTGTCAAATTTGGTATCGCTTCTGAACAATGAATTACCACAAACCGCACAATAATAAGTTCCGGCTTCTTTAAAAGCTTCAAACTTACTCGTCCAGGGGCGCTCCGTTCCTTTTTCACGCGCAATGTAATAGACTTCGGGAGAGAGTAACTTTTTCCATTCTGCCTCTTTTACCGCAAGCTTGCTGTTGTCATTTCTGGAAAAGAAAGGATTGTCTGATTTTTGTATACTGTCCATGTCCGTTTTTTTTGTTGAAGTGCCCTGTGCATTGCAGCCCTGAAAAAACAATGCCGATACAATTAAAGTAGTGAGCCATTTCATGGTAACTGATTTGATACTTTAAAACTACACTTAACCCTGCCTAAAAGTTTTAACTAAGGCCGTAATTTTCATAAAATCAGCTTAAAGTTTTTGTTTTTCAATCGTTTGCGTGATTTGTTAAATGTTTTTTAACAGAGTCGTCATATATTTGCTACTTACAAAAGGTTACTCCCTACATGTTTAATATTATTTTATTCGGACCTCCGGGCAGCGGTAAAGGAACTCAAAGTGAAAAACTGATAGCCGCTTACGGACTAAAGCACCTATCTACCGGAGACCTGCTCCGCAGTGAGATTTCCCGTAAAACGCCTCTTGGGATTGAAGCTAAAAGTATGATGGACAAGGGCCAGCTGGTGCCCGACGAAGTAGTCATTGGTATGATCAGCTCTGCACTGGAAGAAAATCCGGATGCAACAGGGTTTTTATTTGACGGGTTTCCACGCACAACGGCTCAAAGCGAAGCTTTAGACAAACTGCTGAAGCTGAAAAACACAGAAATAGGTGTGGTACTGGCGTTGGAAGTAGGTGAAGAGGAACTGGTTAAGCGTTTGCTGAACCGTGGCCTTACCAGCGGCAGAAGTGACGATAACAACGAAACAGTGATTCGTGCGCGGATTGTTGAATACAAAGATAAAACTACAGTGGTAGCCAACCATTACGACCAGTTCAATAAAGTGGTTCACCTGAAGGGTGAAGGCTCTGTTGATGAAATTTTCAACTCCCTTTGCAGCGAAATCAACAAAAGGATGTCTTAATTATAAGACTGTAAAGTTTTTGACCATAAACCAACTGCTAACCCGCCAGTCATCTGGCGGGTTTTTTTATGCAAACCATTGCCCCGATATACTATCAATCGTTAGCTTTGTTGCTTATCAAATGATAGCACATGTATTCGGTGGAAAGTTATATTCTGGGAAAATGGGTGCAGGGCGAAGGCGATGGTCAGCTCCTGTATAATGCCGTTACCGGCCAACCAATTGCAAGCGCCTCCACAAAAGGCATCGATTTTTCGGAGGTACTTCATTTTGCCAGAAACCAGGGGAATCCCGCCCTGCGAAAAATGAGTTTTCACGAAAGGGGCTTAATGCTTCGGGCATTGGCACTCCATTTAAGAGAACATCTCCACCAATTTTATCCAATCAGTTACCAAACAGGTGCAACAAAAGCCGATAGCTGGGTAGACATAGAAGGGGGTATTGGCAATTTATTTTCCTATGCCTCTTTACGCAGAAAATTTCCTGATACTTCCTATTGTCTGGACGGTGAACAACATCCGCTGGGCAAAGCCAATACATTTATGGGGCATCACCTGCTGATACCCAAAGAAGGTGTTGCAGTTCATATCAACGCCTACAATTTTCCGGTATGGGGTATGCTGGAGAAAATAGCTGTTAATCTGCTGGCAGGTATGCCGGCCATTGTTAAGCCAGCTACAGTCACTTCATTTCTTACAGAAGTTGTGGTAAAAGAAATCATTGCATCCGGTATTCTTCCGCAGGGCGCATTGCAGCTGCTGTGTGGCAGTGCGGGTGATTTACTGGATCATGTTGGCTCTCAGGATGTGGTTACATTTACCGGTTCTGCCTCAACCGGATTAATGCTTAAATCGGGCAAAAAAATACTCGAAGAATCTGTTCCGTTTAATATGGAAGCCGATTCACTCAACTGCATTGTACTGGGCGAAGACGTAACGCCGGATATGCCGGAATGGTCTCTTTTTATTAAGGAAGTAAGAAAAGAAATGACCACTAAAGCAGGACAGCGTTGCACTGCGATCCGCAGAATATTTGTTCCGGAAAATAAACTGGAGGCCGTTCAATCGGCTTTACAGAAAGCCCTTGCACAAACCGTAATCGGAAACCCGCTGAACGAAACGGTACGGATGGGTGCGCTTGCCGGTGAAACCCAGCGCAGAGAAGTAAAAGACCAGGTGTTAAAGCTGTTGGAAAGCAGCCAGATGATCTATGGCTCATTAGATGCCGTAGATGCAATTGATGCCGACCCTGCAAAGGGAGCTTTCATGAGCCCATTATTACTACTCAATGAAAATCCATTTGGCAGCACTGCCGTTCATGATACAGAACCATTCGGGCCGGTTGCCACATTAATGCCCTATAAACATACAGAAGAAGCCATTGTACTGGCCAAGATGGGCAAGGGCTCTCTGGTGAGTTCTATTGTAACTGCCAGCCAGCAGATTGCCAGAGAATATGTATTGGGTGCAGGCACTTACCATGGAAGAATTTTGGTACTCAATGAACAATGCGCCGGTGAAAGCACCGGGCATGGTGCTCCGCTGCCATTGCTAGTACACGGAGGACCCGGACGCGCCGGTGGCGGTGAGGAAATGGGTGGGCTGCGTGGCGTTAAACATTATATGCAGCGGGTAGCCATTCAGGGTTCGCCCGATATGATCACAGCCATCAGTTCGGTTTACCAGCAGGGTGCTACTGGAAATACCCAAACCATTCATCCGTTCAAAAAATATTTTGAAGAGCTGGAGATCGGGGACCAGCTGGTTACCGGAAAAAGGTTGGTCACCGCAGAAGACATTAACCACTTTGCAGATCTGACCGGCGATCATTTTTACGCGCACCTGAACAATACCGACTTCACAGGCACTATGTTTGAACAACAGGTGGCTCACGGGTATTTACTGATGAGTATGGCGGCAGGTTTGTTTGTAGACGGATATGAAAAAAATCCGGTGTTGTTGAATTATGGAATTGATGAACTTCGTTTTACCAAACCGGTTTATCCCGGCAGTGAAATGCATATCAGGTTCACCTGCAAAGAAAAAATCCGTCAGGAGAAAAAGGAAATAACCGATATTGATAAGGGCATTGTAAAATGGTTGGTAGAAATGATTGACGAAACCAACGAGCTAATCGGAATTGCCACTATCTTAACCATGGTTGCCAAAAAGCCGGCACACTAAAATCTTGCCGGTTGTTTAAACCCATTGTACAGACGCTCGTTAAATTCAGTTGTTATGATCGAAGAAATAAAAGAAGGATACGTTAAAGTAGAGAGAGAACATGGTATTGCAACCATTGAATTCTATCATCCGCAAAGTAATTCTCTGCCCGGAAAAATACTGGATGCACTTGCCAGAGATATTTACAGTGAAGGGCAGAACGAAACTACTAAAGTCATCATCCTCCGTTCGGCAGGAGAAAAAATATTCTGTTCCGGCGCTTCATTTGATGAGCTGGCTGCTATTGCATCGGAGGCAGAAGGATTAAAATTTTTCAGTGGGTTTGCACATGTGATCAATGCCATGAGAACCTGCGGAAAGATCGTTATTGCCCGCATACAGGGCAAATGCATTGGAGGTGGCGTAGGCCTTGCTGCCGCTGCTGATTATGCAATTGCCTGCGAAGGAGCAGACGTAAAACTAAGTGAACTGGCTGTTGGTATTGGCCCTTTTGTAGTTGGGCCGGCTGTTGAAAGAAAGATCGGTTTGTCTGCATTTTCTCAGTTAACCATAGACGCAACCATGTATCGTCCGGCAGACTGGGCACGCAGAAAAGGCTTGTTTGCAGAACTGCATGGAGATGTTACGGGCATGGATGATTCCATTACCCGTTTATCGGGAACACTCGCAAAATCAAACCCGGAAGCATTGCAGGAGCTGAAAAAAATATGCTGGAA
>CALPNW020000124.1 GCA_943325035.2 Sphingobacterium thalpophilum
GTATTAGCCATGCTTGATTTTCCATTAGCCGCACCAAGTGCCAACCCATCGGGGTACATCAGTCCTACGGCTGCAAAACATGTGTTACAAGGTCTCAATACTAAAATAGCCTATATACTGGATGGAGGTGCAGCAAGCATTGGACTTGAATCAACGATCTGTGAAGTAGTGGGTGATCATATTGTGCTGCACCGTGCAGGTGGTATCAGTGCAGAACAATTGAAAGCGGCAAGTGGCCTGAATGTAGTAGATGCACAACATGTTCCCCGCAATCCACAAACACCTGGGCAGTTGAAAAGTCATTACGCCCCCAACACCCCATTGGTCAGGGGAAATATTGAAGCACTGCTTGATCAGTATTCCGGAAAAAAAATAGCGGTGATCAGTTTACAGAAAGCATATCCGGGCAGGGACAATGTGAGCAGTTATGTATTGTCTCCAACAGGCGATCTGGCCGAGGCTGCCAATAAACTTTTTGCCCAATTGCGTTTGATCGATTCAATGAATTACGAGGTAATTCTTACAGAAATATTTCCCAATGAAGGCATAGGCCCCGCCATTAACGATCGTTTAAGCAGGGCCCAGTTTCTTCATAAATAGTTATTGCGCTGTAATTATTGCAGTTAAATGCACGATACTAACTGCAGTTAAATGTGCTGTACTTATTACAGCTAAATGCACGGTACTAACTGCAGTTAAATGTGCTGTACTTATTACAGCTAAATGCACGGTACTAACTGCAGTTAAATGCGCTGTACTTATTGCAGCGCGTTGATAATTGCTACAAACTCATCTGCGTTCAGTGCTGCACCTCCAACCAAACCTCCGTCTACATCGGGCTGCGAAAAGATCTCTGCTGCATTGGCTGCTTTAACGCTGCCACCATATAAAATTGAAATGGAATTTGCAGTTGAAGCACCATATACTCCGGCAATATCTTTACGGATAAAAGCATGCATCTCCTGTGCCTGATCGGTGCTGGCCGTTTTTCCTGTGCCTATTGCCCAGATCGGCTCATAAGCTATGACCACTTTATGCAACTGGTCTGCAGTTAAATGATACAGCGATTCCTTGAGTTGTTTAGCCACATATTCATTCTGTGTTCCTGCTTCACGAATAGCCAGCGGTTCACCACAACAAAAAATCGGTTGAATATTATTCTCTAAACAGATATTGATTTTTTCAGCTAAAAATGCATTGCTTTCATTGAAATATTCCCTGCGTTCCGAATGTCCGATCAACACATACTGAATACCCAGTGAGCTTAACATATCCACAGAAATTTCACCGGTGTAGGCACCGCTTTTTTTACTGTGACAGTTTTGAGCTGCCACATATACATTTTCCCTGTTTCTGAGCTTCTGCTGGGCCATTGGCAGATAAGGTGCAGGAACTGCAAAAATAACTTCCTGATTATCTTTTAACGCATGTGGCTTGCCGATAATATCATCCAGCAGTTGTTCCCCCTGTTGCAGGGTAAGGTTCATTTTCCAGTTAGCTGCTGCAATTTGCTTTCTCATACTTTTATTCTTGATAATTAATATTTAGTGTACTATTTTTCTGAATGGAAGATATGCTTTAAGACCATCATTTCCGCATCCGACATTTTTTTACTTTTCATGGATTTCCAGTTATTGATATCCGTAATGGCTGTATCGATATCATATTTTTTACCTTCTACGCCCCAGCTGAAATGATCGATTCGCTTAGGCAACAGACCGCTGCCAAAAACATTGCAGCTTACTCCAATCACCGACCCGGTATTAACAGAAGAATTGATAGACAACCTCGAATAATCACCCATGATCACGCCGCATTTCTGGCCTACGATCACCATTTTTTGTTCTCCCATAGCCCATACAGCAATGTCTCCTGCAGAATTTTTGAGATTACTGTTGGAAGTGCCGGCACCAAAATTACACCACTCACCTACTACAGAATCTCCCATATATCCATCATGGGCCTTGTTGGAAAAGCCCATCATAATTGAATTTTTTATTTCTCCCCCACCCATACAATAAGGCCCCAGTGAAGTAGCTCCGTAAATCCTGCTGTTCATTTTTAAAACAGCGTTGAAGCCCAGTGAAAAAGGTCCCCTGATTGAGCTGCCTTCCATTACTTCTGCATTTTTACCAATGTAGATGGGTCCGGTAGCAGCATTAAGAGTGCAACATTCAAGTCTGGCTCCTTCTTCAATAAAAATATCGGCTTGCTGAATCAGCTGAACGGTTGGAGAAACTGCCTGAGATTGTCTGCCTCTGGTAACCAGTTTAAAATCTTCGCGGATCATGGTTTCATTGAGCTGCATCATTTCCCAGGGATATTCTATCCGGAACACTGGTTTTGCAGCAATCAATTCTGTGAAAACAGCCGTTGCAGCTGCAGGATCAAAGTCCGCAAAAGCCAGCTCAGTTTTACCGGCAATCAGTTTCCCTTCTTCCACAAGTGCCTGACCGGTATGGAGTTTTTGGATATTTTCTACCAGCCACTCCGAAGGTATAACAGCTGCATCTATCCAGGTATGGCAACCAGCATCCGGAACCGGATACAAGGGCTGCAGATAGTTGATTGTATGCACAAATGCAGGCTCATTTAAGAGCAGCTCCCAGCGTTCTTTTACAGAAAAAATTCCAAACCTGAAATCAGCCAATGCCTTTGTTGAGGAGAGCGGCGCGAGACTGTTTCTGGAAGCAGGATCAAATAATAAGATGGCCATTCACAAATGTATTGCTTATTCACAATAATGAAATCTCCTTAACTTGCACCCTCAAACTACTAAATAAACGATTATGAGTATCGGTACTTTTTCATACCCATCACCGGCAAATGATGCTGTTGTTCCTTACGCGCCCGGCACTCCGGAAAAAGCAGCGCTGAAAAAAGCCCTTGCCGACCTTAAAAAAAAGCAACTGGACATCCCTATGTATATCGGTAGTAAACTGGTTCGTACCGAACAAAAAACTGCCATACATCCTCCACACGAATTGTCGCACACTTTAGGCCATTTTAATGCCGGCAACGAAAAACATGTGCAGCTGGCAATAGCCGCAGCATTACAGGCTAAAGAAAAATGGGCTGCAATGACCTGGGAAAGCCGTGCACATATTTTCTTAAAAGCTGCAGACCTGCTGAGTACCAAGTACCGTTACCAGATGGTTGCCTCTACCATGCTCGGACAAAGCAAAAATGCATACCAGGCAGAGATAGACAGTACCTGTGAGCTGATAGACTTTCTTCGGTTCAACATTCATTTTTTAAGTGAGATCTATAAACAACAGCCGGTATCTTCTCCGGGTATGCACAACAGAATGGAATGGCGCCCTCTGGAAGGTTTCGTTCTGGCGGTAACTCCATTCAACTTTACTGCAATCGGAGGCAATTTGCCTACTTCAGCAGCCATGTGCGGTAATGTGGTGGTTTGGAAACCGGCCAACACGCAGATCTACTCTGCACAGTTGTTTATGCGTATTTTAAAAGAAGCTGGCTTACCTGATGGTGTCATTAACCTGATCTATGTAGACGGACCTACCATTGGTAAAGTTTGTTTCTCACACAGGGATTTTGCAGGAGTGCATTTTACCGGATCTACCGGCGTATTCAATAATATGTGGAAAGTGATCGGTGAAAATATGGGTATCTACAAGTCTTACCCAAGAATTGTAGGTGAAACCGGTGGCAAGGATTTTGTGATCGCCCACAAGAGTGCAGATGTGGATGTAGTAGTTACTGCCCTTGCAAGAGGTGCGTTTGAATTTCAGGGGCAAAAATGCTCTGCGGCTTCCAGAGCCTATATTCCAAGCAATATGGCTGAAGAGGTAAAACGCAAACTGGTTGCGGCCGTTCAATCTATGAAAATGGGAACGGTGGAGGACTTTACCAATTTTGTAAATGCAGTGATAGACGAGAAATCATATAATAACATCACCCGTTATATCAACAATGCCAAAAAGAACAAAAAAGTAAAGATCATTGCAGGTGGCAATTTCAGTAAAACCAAGGGCTACTTTATAGAGCCTACTATCATAGAATCCAAAGACCCTAAATCGGTTACGATGTGTGAGGAGATCTTTGGGCCGGTGTTAACCATCTATGTTTACAAAGCCGAGGAGTACGAAAAAACATTGGAACTGTTAGACTCAACATCCGCTTATGCCCTTACAGGAGCAGTGCTGGCTCAGGACAGAGCAGCTATTGAACTGGCTACTGTTAAATTAAGGAATGCAGCTGGAAACTTTTATATCAATGACAAACCTACCGGAGCCGTTGTGGGCCAGCAGCCATTTGGCGGCGCCAGAGCTTCCGGAACCAATGATAAGGCAGGAAGCATGCTGAATCTCTACAGATGGCTGAGTGCCAGAACAATCAAGGAAACCTATAACCCTCCTACCCAATACGGATACCCGTTTTTGCTGGAGGCGTAGATAAAATATACAATCGGGTTGAAAATAAAAATGGTGTAAGAATTTTCTTACACCATTTTTAATCTATAGACTCCAGCGCATATTACTTAGGTAATACTACTGTATCAATTACGTGTACTACACCATTACCTGCTTTAAGGTCTGCAGCAACAACGGTTGCAACACTGCCATTTTCATCGGTAAGAATTACCTTACCATCTTTCAGTGAAACGGTTAATGAACCACCACTTACTGTTTTTACTACTACTTTACCACCACCATCTTTAATGGCTTTTACTACTGCAGCTGCATCCAGATTACCGGCAACAACGTGGTAAGTAAGTACCTTAACAAGCGTAGCTTTGTTTTCTGGCTTTAATAAGTTAGCTACCGTTCCGGCAGGTAATTTGTCGAAAGCACTGTTTACCGGTGCAAAAACGGTGAAAGGACCGGCACTCTGTAATGTTTCAACCAAACCAGCCGCTTTAACAGCCGCTACAAGCGTAGAATGATCTTTAGAACCTACTGCAATGTCTACTACAGTTTTCTGAGCAGAAACGGTGTTGAAGAAACCTGCAACAACCAATGCAAAACCTGCGATGAATTTCATTTTCATATAATTAATTTTCACTTACTACGCATTGAGCCTGAAAAAGTTCTAAAATGACAAATTTAAAGGATGAGCGGCAGATATGTTTAATTTTCTGCATACCCGGAGCTGATTTGTTGAAACAAAACCCAATCGCTGGTTTCTGAATTTGCTTTGATGGCATCAGCCCAACTTATGGCTTTAGGTAAAAAACCAGCCGCAGCGGTCTGCTGACTATCGACTATATCCCCTATATTTGCCCCTCAAATTTCTGAACAGTGCCGACAAAATTTTCTAAAGAAACTTACCTCTATTGGTACGAGCTGATGCAGCTTATTCGTCAGTTCGAATTGAAGTCAGAAGAAATGTATAAAATGGCCGGAAAGATCCGCGGATTTTTCCACGCCTACATAGGCCAGGAAGCTATCGCTGCCGGCTGTATGACCGCTACATCTCACGACGATCCGTTTATAACCGCCTACCGCGACCATGGTCTGGCTTTGGCCAAAGGCGTTACTGCCGATGCATGCATGGCAGAACTCTATGGTAAAGCAACCGGTTGTTCTAAGGGCAAAGGGGGCAGTATGCACTTTTTCAGTGCAGAACACCGTTTTTTTGGGGGTCATGGTATTGTAGGTGCCCAGATTGGAACCGGTGCCGGACTTGCTTTTGCCGAAAAATACAAGGGAACACAGAATGTGGTACTTTGTTATTTTGGAGATGGCGCTGCCCGTCAGGGTATGTTGCATGAAACCTTTAACCTGGCGATGCTCTGGAAATTACCGGTGATCTTCATTTGCGAGAACAACAACTATGCAATGGGAACCTCTATATCCAGAACCAGTAATGTACTAGATATCTATAAGTTGGCTGACGCATATGATATGCCTGCCGATAAAGTAGATGGAATGTCTCCTGAAGCTGTTCACGACAGTGTTGCCAGAGCAGTAAAAAGAGCAAAGGAAGGCGATGGCCCGACTTTACTGGAAATGAAAACCTACCGGTACAAAGGGCATTCTGTATCCGATCCCCAGAAATACCGTTCCAAGGAAGAGGTAGAAGAGTACAAAGACCAGGATCCCCTGATCAAAGTAACCAATACCATTCTGGAAAATGCATTCGCTTCTAAAGAAGATCTTCATGCAATAGATCAGAAGATCAATGCAATTGTAGATGAGTCTGTTCGCTTTGCGGAAGAAAGCCCTTGGCCAGACGACAATGAATTACTGAAAGACGTATACAAAGACGAGAACTATCCTTTTATAGTAGATTAATCAACCAACGAGTTAAACGAATAAATAAATACAATGAGCCAAAAACACGAAAGTGAAGTTGAAGTAAACGATGTCCTGGTTAAGGCAGAAACTACCTGGAAAAAACTTCAGAAGCCTGTACTGAGTATTATTGCAGCAGTAGTAATAATCGGCGGCGGATGGGTTGCTTATCAGGAATTTGTGATGAAACCAAAAGAAGAAAAAGCAGCTGAAGCCCTTTACAAGGCAGAACAATATTTTGCAGCAGATTCTTCCAGACTTGTATTGAACGGAGACGGTCAAAGCAAAGGTGTATTGAATGTGATCAGCAATTTTGGCGGCACAAAAGCAGCAAACCTGGCTCATTATTACGCAGGTATCAGTTACCTGAAACTCGGTGAGTTTGAGAACGCTGTAAAACACCTGAAAGATTTCTCTACAGACGCTAAACAGATCCAGTTACTGGCTTATGGCTGTCTCGGAGACGCTTATTCTGAACTGAAAAAGAACGATGAAGCCATTGCTGCTTATAAAAAAGCTGCAGCTACTTTTGAAAAAGACGAGAACAACTCTTCTGAATACCTGTTCCGTGCAGCCCTGCTGCTGGAAACAACCGGTAAAACCAAAGAAGCGCTTGAATTGTACAAAGAGATCAAAGCAAAATATCCTAAAACAGATAAAGGTTTTCAGGCAGATAAATACATCTACCGTCTCAATATTGAGAAGAATGACCTTACCGCACAATAATGGCAACTAAAGGAAATACAAAATTGAACGAAGGCATCCCCGTTATGGAGGATGCCTTTGTTGTTATTGTTAAAACAGAGTGGAACAGTACCATCATCAATGCCCTGGAAAAAGGCGTTAAGAAAATACTGAAAGCGGCCGGAACAACCTGTAAAACCATAACAGTTCCCGGTGCTTTTGAAATACCGTTTGCTGTAAAAAATCATTACGCCTACAGTACTAAAATGCCGGATGCCTATATTACCCTGGGTACGATCATTCAGGGAGATACCCCGCATTTTGATTTTGTGTGCAAAGCAGTAACCGATGGTGTACTCCAGTTAAATCTTACCATAGACGTTCCGGTGATATTTGGCGTACTGACTGTTTTAAACGAAGCACAGGCCATGGAACGGATTGGTGGAGTTCATGGACATAAAGGAGAAGAGGCGGCTATTACCGCTCTTAAAATGATTGCATTGAACCGTTCCTTTAAATAACAAGCGATACCAATGACTGTACAGATTTTTGTTCCCTGCTTTATAGACCAGCTTTATCCGGATGTGGCGTTCAACATGGTTAAAGTACTTAAAAAAGCAGGTTGTACAGTACACTATAACCAGAACCAAACCTGCTGTGGCCAGCCTGCATTTAACGCTGGTTTTCATGGTGAGGCCAAGGAAGTATGTACCAAATTTTTACAGGATTTTGAAGGGTCTGATTATATAGTAGCACCCAGTGCCAGTTGTGTGGGATTCGTAAAAAATTATTACGCACAGCTGTTCGAAAATTCCGCTTATAAAAGCCAGGCCGAAAAAACAGCAAAACGCATCTACGAATTCTCCGATTTTCTGGTAAACATTTTACAACAGGATGATTTTGGTGCCAGCCTTCCCGGAAAAGCCACTTATCATGATAGCTGTGCTGCACTCAGGGAATGTCATTTGAAATCGGAACCCAGGCAGTTGCTGGCTAAAGTAGCAGGGCTTGAACTGGTTGAAATGAATGATGTGGAAACCTGTTGCGGTTTTGGCGGAACCTTTGCGGTGAAGTTTGAACCAATCAGCGTGGCCATGGGAGACCAAAAGGTAGACCATGCTGCTGCTACCGGAGCAGAATACCTCATCAGTACCGATATAAGCTGTCTGATGCATATAGACGGATGCGCCAAACACAAAGGCACCGATATCAAAATGTTGCATCTTGCCGATGTACTGGCCAGCGGCTGGTAAATCAGATCTTCAGCGTCATTACCATATCATAATTCATTCCGTTGTATTCAAATACGCCCAGTGTTTTGAATCCCCATTTTTTATAATAGTTCAATGCCCGCTCGTTATTGGCCTGAACGCCTCCCCAGAGAAATACCCTTTGGTATCCTGCAAAACAGATATAATCAAGTACAAAATCCAGGATTAAATGCCCCAGACCTTCGCCCTGCCAATCGTCTGCCACAGAAGGCGCAAAACTGCAATCTGTAACATGATCCAGCCAAAGACCGTAAGAGGTCAGCCGCTGCGCATCGTGTTCCAGATAGCCCGCTTTAATAATAGCATAGGCAACAATGGAAGCCGTTTCCTCCTCCACAGCAATGAATCCGATATGTGCAGCTTTTAGATAGAAAGCCTGTATGGATTCGATGTCATAAGCATGGGGGCCAAATCTGCCTCGTGTTTCATCGCTTAACAAATTCAGGTAGGCAGATAGTTTCAGATGATCACTTCCAGTTAGTATTTTTAATTGTACATCCCTGTTGTTTTTAGTTCGTATGGCCATATACATACTCTTTTACCTACTTAAATTTAAGTCAAAAAGAATATGTATATGTATTTTTTTTAGAATCTGATCTGCATTTTTTCTATTCGCCCAGCACCCACTCGTAATCGAGCTGTCTTTTTTCGAGATTGGCAGCCACTACCCTGATAGATAATTTATCACCCATTTTAAATGTTCTGCCACTTCTGCGTCCTACCAAGCTGTATTCACTTTCTACCAGTCTGAAATCATCAAAATCACTCAGGCTGATGATACTTACCAGTCCTTCACATTTATGGTCTACCGTTTCTACGAAGAAGCCGAAACTGGTAACACCACTAACAACCCCTTCAAACACTTCACCCACATGTGATTTTAAGAACTCCAC
>CALPNW020000125.1 GCA_943325035.2 Sphingobacterium thalpophilum
CTTATTTCTCCGTTAAAGATAAGGGTATGTAACAATCCATTGCTCGTATTGGCTGTTACATAAATATTTTTACTTACAGTTCCCGGATGAGCTTTGTTGCTGTCGAAGGCTGCAATGATGGTTCCTTTACCTCCGGCAGGTATTGCTCCCTTTGTATATTCTGCAACCGTGCAACCGCAGCCGGGTTTAACTTCGGTAAGATATAAAGGATGGTTACCTGTATTGGAAAACTCAAAACGGATTTTTGTCAGTTCCCCCATATTAATAGTGCCAAAATTAACAACAGTATCCGTAAAGGTCATGGTAGTATAAGATGCAGTGTCTGACTGTATCATGGCCGTTTCTGTTTTTTCACCGGTACCATTGGCGCACGATGAAAAAAGGATTAAAATCAAAAAAAAGCAAACCGGCATCTGTTTCATATCCGCTTCATTATTTATTGAAACTTATTTTGTTAATTTTTCCTTCTGAGGTAAGCTCCTTATGAATATTGTCCAGAATGCCATTTACAAACTGTCCGCTTTGAGGGGTACTGTATTCCTTGGCAAGATCTATGTATTCATTGATGGTCACTTTTGTAGGGATGGTGTCGAAATAAAGCAATTCGCAGATCCCCATTCTCATCAGTACCATATCCAGTTGCGCAATACGGTCGGCATCCCAGTTCTTCAACTTAGGCTTAATGAGTTCGGCACAATAGTCTTTCTTCTCGATGGCCGTTTTAAGTAAAAGGCGGGCAAAATCCCATTTGTCGGTACTCATCAACTGATCCAGCTGAATATTTGCCGGTTTTTGAATGTAGGTAAGCACCAATTGATCCATCATTTCTGCATCGTCATCCCAGTTATTGAAATGCTCTTCGATGTGTGTGATAAAATCTTCGTTGGGCAGCATTAATTCAGTGAAAATCAGTTTGATGATTTCACGCTCCTTGGACTTATCCCTGCTTTGTTCTGTGATGTATTTTTTGTACTCTTCAGTCTCAATCAGGTTATTATAGATCTTTTTCACAAGATCCATATCTATTATACGTTGAGGCTTATCCTGTTCAACAGCTTTCTGGTAAGATCTGTTCTCGAGAAGAGCCCAGATAAATTCATTTCCGGCAATCTTGATGTTTACATTCATGTCACTTACGGACGGCAGATTTTTGGATGCTCTTTTCTGGGCATTTGTTTCTGCATATCTGGCTACTTCTGACAGGAAAAAAATCAGGTAAATCAATAGCTCACGGCTCTTGTCTAATTGTTTCTCGAGTGTTTGAATGGGTTGTTTGAATGTGTTACCTGAATCCGCGGATTCAATCATATAGAGCAACTGCATTACCTTGACACGAATATTTCTTCTGCTGATCATTAACAAGAACTTTTTTAGGCAGCGCAAAGGTAGGGATTTATTGATGGTTTCAATGGAAAAATGCAAATTTGGCACGATAGCATTTGGCAATTTTACCCTTACTGACAGCCTGTACACGTACAAGCCCCTTATTTTGCAATAAACTGAAAAATTGGCTTAATCGGCCTTCTGGCATAATTATCGTACTATCACCGGAAATTAACCTTAATTAAATAAAATCAATAACGTATGGCTAAGAAAATCAACGTTACTCCTCTGCACGACAGAGTTCTCGTAAAGCCTGCTGCTGCTGAAGAAAAAACAGCCGGTGGAATCATTATCCCTGATACCGCTAAAGAAAAGCCACAACGTGGTGTAATTGTAGCTGCCGGTAAAGGTAAAATTGACGAACCAATGACTGTAAAAGTTGGTGATACTGTTTTGTACGGCAAATACGCCGGTACAGAAGTGACCATCGATGGTCAGGATCTGTTGATTATGAGAGAAAGTGATCTTTTAGCAATCATCTAATTCCTAATTCTTTTAACTAAATCGTAAAATTATACATATGGCTAAGCAAATATTTTTTGATATTGATGCTAGAAATAAGATGAAAAAAGGCGTTGACACTTTAGCCAACGCTGTAAAAGTTACCCTCGGACCAAAAGGTCGTAACGTGGTAATTGAAAAGAAATTCGGTGCTCCACAGGTAACCAAAGATGGTGTTACTGTTGCAAAAGAAATTGAACTGGAAGATGCCATTGAAAACATGGGTGCCCAGATGGTTAAGGAAGTAGCTTCAAAAACTGCAGATATTGCAGGTGATGGTACTACAACTGCAACTGTTCTTGCTCAGGCAATCATCAGCGAAGGTTTAAAGAACGTAGCTGCAGGTGCAAATCCGATGGATCTGAAGCGTGGTATCGATAAAGCGGTAGCTAAAGTTATTGAAAGCTTAAGGGCACAGTCTCAGACAGTAGGTAACGATTCCAAGAAAATTGAGCAGGTTGCAACAATCTCTGCAAACAGCGACAGCGAAATTGGAAAGTTAATTGCAACTGCAATGGCTAAAGTTGGTAAAGAAGGGGTTATTACTGTTGAAGAAGCAAAAGGTACTGATACTACAGTAGATGTAGTGGAAGGCATGCAGTTCGACCGTGGATATATCTCTCCTTACTTCGTTACCAATAGCGAAAAAATGGAAGTTGAATTACAAAATCCATATATCCTGATCTACGACAAGAAGATCAGTGCAATGAAAGATATTCTGCATATTCTGGAGAAAGTGGCTCAAACAAGCCGTCCTCTGGTAATCATTGCTGAAGATCTGGAAGGTGAAGCACTGGCTACTCTGGTAGTCAATAAATTACGTGGTACACTTAAAGTAGCAGCTGTTAAAGCGCCTGGCTTTGGTGATCGCAGAAAAGAAATGTTAACTGATATTGCTATCCTTACTGCAGGAACTGTAGTAAGCGAAGAGCAGGGCTTTAAACTGGAGAACGCAGACTTAACTTATTTAGGTCAGGCGGCTTCTATCACGATCGATAAAGACAATACAATTATTGTTGGTGGTAAAGGTAAAAAAGCAGATATCGTTTCAAGAGTTAACCAGATCAAAGCTCAGGTAGAAAATACTACTTCAGACTATGACCGTGAGAAATTACAGGAGCGTTTAGCTAAATTAAGCGGCGGTGTTGCAGTTTTATATGTTGGTGCTGCTACTGAGGTTGAAATGAAAGAAAAGAAAGATCGTGTAGACGATGCTTTACATGCTACAAGAGCAGCCGTTGAAGAAGGTATTGTACCAGGCGGTGGAGTTGCTTATATCCGTGCAGTAGAAAGCCTGGAGAAACTGAAAGGCGCTAACGAAGACGAATTAACCGGTATTCAGATTGTTAAAAGAGCAATCGAAGAGCCACTGCGTCAGATCGTTATCAACAGCGGTATTGAAGGTTCTATTGTAGTTCAGAAAATCAAGGAAGGAAAAGGTGATTTTGGTTTCAATGCACGTACAGAAGTGTACGAGAACCTGTTTAAAGCAGGTGTAATTGATCCAACTAAAGTTACCCGTGTAGCGTTGGAGAACGCTGCGTCTATCGCTGCTATGTTACTCACTACAGAGTGTGTAATTGCCGATAAACCAAAGCCTGAATCCGGACACCAGCATGGTGGTGCGCCTGATATGGGTGGAATGGGTTACTAAGATCATTCACAACTACTATAAAAGAGATCCCCTGATTTGTTTTCAGGGGATCTCTTTGTTTATATACAAAGCTGTTTACTACCGGGTATATTGTTTAGTGTGAGTGCCGGTTCAATGATAAAAAGAAGATGGCTTATATTTTCAGGTATCTGGTAAAACCCTGTACCAGTAAGCATTGTGCGTATCCGTAACTGAGCATTACCACTATGTCGAGAAATGGATCTTTATATATAAACTGGTTCAGTGCCAGTACTGAATCCGATAAAACAAATAAAGCAGCTCCGGGCAGAAAAAAAGTAGTTGCAATCACTTTCATGAGTTTGTTTCCCAAAAGGTTTGCAGCAGAAGCTGTCATAATGCAAATGGCCGCCATATAAATTTTTACAGGAATCAGCAGATCACCCAGGTAAGGTTTTAAGAACTGAAGTAATTGCATGGCCAACAGCGTTACTACGATTGCTGCCAGAAAGAATTCCGTGGCTTTTCTGAATTGGAATTGACCTGCTTTTAAAAAAAAGAGGGTGTAACAAATATGGGTTAGCATGAACGCAACCATACCTGCCATAAAAAACCATTTCCCGGTATATATCAGCATCAGATCTCCCAGAAAAGCAAATATCAGTCCGGCATATATGATGTTCTTGCTGTTATGAAAGGCACTTTTCTTTACGTTCAGTACCAGATAGGTAAACAGCAAAGGAATCAGCAGCAGCTTGGTTATATGCCGGTATTCAGTTTTTCCGTAATAAATGAATACGCAATGCGCAAATAGGATAACCCAGAAAATAAATAGGCCATTTTTTTTAATGAGTTGCATTGCTTTTGTTTAACGATTACCAGTTAAGCGTAAAATAATGCGATTTTATTCATAAAACTTCGGCTATTTTCGCAAAATGATCATGGATGACGAACAGTTTGTTGCCTTTTGGAAAGAAAACAGCCTGAAACAAAAAAACAGTGCGAAGACATTTATGCTTGGACTGTCTTCCGGATTTGCAATAGGTGTTTGTGTTATCATTGCTATATTAACCAACTGGTACCAGCGGGCAACCATGATAGCCAACAGTAAAATGAGTGTGCTGGTACTATTTATTGCTATTCTGATCATTTCTGTTTTTATTGCATTCGTATACCGCAATTTTAAATGGGAAATGCAAGACCAGCGATACCAGGAAATAATGGCCCGGAAGAATAATAAACAAGAACAGATGCAGCCTTAAATCAATGCCATGCGTCTTAAATAAAAAACAAGGAATGAAAAAAACAGTTTACGCTTTTATTGGATTGGCATTGCTTGCTTTATCCTGTGGTAAAACAACCGATTCCGGTTGTACCCCTGCAACAATAACTTCTGAAAATGCGGCCATGGTTGCCTATTGTACTGCAAACAGTATCAGTTATACCACCCATCCATCCGGAATTCTCTATGAAGTAGTAAGTCCGGGAACAGGAACAACTCCAACTCCCTCTTCTACTGTATCTGCCTTGTACACCGGCAAATTGATGAATGGCACCATTTTCGACGCTAATACCAGTAATCCGGTTAGTTTTCCCCTGGCTAATGTAATTCAGGGCTGGACGGTTGGACTTCAACTGATACGCGCAGGCGGAAGAATTAAACTGATCATACCTTCTTCAATGGCTTACAGTTGTGTTGGTACCAATGGAATTCCTCCAAATGCGCCATTGTTTTTTGACGTAACACTGGTCTCTGTCAGATAATATGAAAATATTTTTTAATATATTTATAGCTGTTGTATAAACAGCTGACCTATTTATGGCTCATTCCCCTATCTTTGCCAACCTGAAAAAATCGGGATTAACAATTCGTAAACCGTTACTAATATGCAACTGAAAGGTTTAGTGCGTTTTTTTGCAATAGCACTTACATTAATTTGTTTGTACCAGTTATCCTTTACCTGGTTCGTTCGCAGCCATGAATCTGAGATGGATAAGAAAGCCACAGTCTGGCTTAAATCCTATCCCACTGCAGAGCAAAAGTATCCCGGCAATAAAGAATTGCAGGCTGCTTATGCTGATACTCTCGGCGAACTTAAAAAAGAGCGTTTACAGCGTTTATTGGATAGTACCAAAGATGTAAAACTTGCTTTTGGCTTAACTACATACCGTAGCGCAAAAGAGAAAGAGTTAATGCTCGGTCTTGATTTGCAGGGTGGTATGAGTGTAACCATGGAAGTTGGTCTGGACGGACTAATCAAATCGCTGGCAAACTTTACTAAAGATGTAGCTTTTAACAAGGCTATTGAAAGTGCTGTTTCCAGAAAGGCCAATAGTGGCGCAGATCTTATTACTCTTTTTACAGAAGAATATAAGAAAGCGAATCCGGATGGAAATCTGGCTCCGTTCTTTGCAGGACGCAGCAGCGGAAAGGTTAAAATAGATGCCAGCAATGATGCGGTAACTAATTACCTCCGTGAACAGGCAAATGCCGCTTTCAATAATACCTATCGTATTTTAAGAACAAGAATAGACCGCTTTGGGGTGGCTTCTCCTAATATTAATCCTGATATTGCGAAAGGAATCATCAGTATTGAGCTTGCCGGCGTAAATGATAAAGAAAGAGTTAGATCTTATTTACAATCTACTGCCAACCTGCAGTTTTTTGAAGTATATACTTTAGAAAGCAAAGATCTGCAAAGCGGACTCGTTGCAGCAGACAAGTCTGTTGAAGACTATCTGAATGGTTCACTTGCTACTGCGAAAGCTGTTCCTGCAGATACAATTGCAAAAACAGAAGTTGCAAAGGCTAAAGTTTCAGCAGATACCGGTAAAACCGCTACCCTGTCTGCACTTTCAACTGATACCAACAAATCGGTAACAGCCAAAGCAGACACTGCAAAAGCTAAGTTGAACGCAAACCCAATACTGCGTTTATTACAGATCACGCAACCTTACCAGTCTGAAAATGGTACCACATCCTACCCTGCTGCCATTGGATATATTCAGTCTAAGGATACAGGTACTTTGAATGATTACCTGAAAATGGAATCTGTAAAAGGTAAGTTCCCTTCTAACCTGGCATTCATGTATGGCAAGGCAGAAATGGATGATCCTAAATTCAACAATGTCTTAACCTTGTATGCAATCAAAACCCTCGATAATGGTCAGGCAGAGCTGGAAGGAGATCATATCTCCGGAGCTTCTCAGGACTATGATGAGAGAGGTCGTATTGCTATCAAAATGAATATGGACAAAATCGGTTCCAATATCTGGGCTAAGATGACAACCCGAAATGTCGGTAAGCCTCTGGCGATCGTATTGGATAATTTTGTTTACTCTGCTCCTAATGTGAACGATCCTATTACTACAGGTAATTCACAGATCAGCGGTAACTATACTATTAAAGAAGCACAGGATCTTTCAGAAATTCTGGAAAGTGGTAAACTTCCTGCTCCTGCGAAGATTGTACAGGAACAACAGGTAGGACCAACTCTTGGAAAAGAATCTGTTAAAGGTGGAATGATGTCCTTCGGAATCGCATTCATTGTGATTTTTGCATTGATGTTGTTGTATTTCAACACTGGCGGATGGGTAGCTAATATTGCCCTGATCTTAAACCTACTCTTTACCATTGGTGTACTGAGTGCTTTAGGATTCACATTAACGGCGCCTGGTATTGCGGGTTTGGTATTAACCATCGGTATGGCCGTGGATACCAACGTTATTATCTTTGAACGTATTAAAGAAGAACTGTCTAAAGGCAAGAACTATGCAACTGCCGTGAACGATGGTTACAAGCGTTCATTGTCTCCTGTACTGGATGCACACGTTACTACTTTATTAACTGCCATCATTCTTGCTTATTTTGGATTAGGACCTGTATTGGGCTTTGCTACCACACAGATCATTGGTATTTTATTATCTCTGTTCTGCGGTATCCTTGTTTCCAGATTAATTACAGACTGGTACACCAACAAGAACAGACACTTTGAATATTTTACGGCTATTTCCAAATCAGTATTCAAACACGCATCTTATAAATTCATTGAGTATAGAAAATACGCTTACGTATTATCCGGAATAATTTTTATTCTGGGTGTTGCTTCTTTCTTCAATGGTTTTGATGAAGGTGTTGAGTTTTCTGGTGGTCGCAGTTATACCATTAAGTTCGAAAAAGCGGTTAATCCGGATGAAATCCGTGATGAACTTAAAGTTGCTTTTGGGGAAGCTCCGATTATTAAAACGGTAGATACCCGTAACCAGATAAATATCACCACTTCATATAAGATCAAAGAAACCGGTGAAAATATTGATTCTGAAGTAGAGAAGTTATTGTACACAGGTTTACAGAAACATTTGCCTGCAGGTACTTCATTCAACACTTTTGAAAGCAATTTCAAGCAAAGTTCACAGACCGTTTTACCAACGATTTCTGATGACCTGAAAGCAGGTGCTACCAAAGCTACCCTGTTTGCTTTACTGGCAATTTGCTTGTACATATTTATCCGTTTCAGAGACTGGCGTTATTCACTGGGAACAATCTTCTCTTTGTTGCACGATGTATTTGTTACATTGATTGTCTTCAGTTTTTTAAGAAATGTGGTACCATTCCCTCTGGAAATTGACCAGCACTTTATTGCTGCCATATTAACAGTAATTGGTTTCTCTATGAATGATACCATCATTGTTTACGATAGAATCAGGGAAGACAGTCAGCTGATGGCCGGTTCTTCTAATGCAAGCATTATTAACCGTGCGATCAACCAAACACTGAGCCGTACTGTAATGACTTCATTAACTGTATTCCTTACCCTCCTGATCCTCTTCATCTTTGGTGGTGAAGTAACACGTGGATTTGCTTTTGCCATGTTGATCGGAGTTGTAACAGGTACTTACTCTTCCATTTTTGTGGCTGCTCCTGTATTGGTGGATTTTGCGAAACACCGTCCATTAGGAAAAGCTGAAGCAAAGAAAAAATAATACGGCATGTTCCGTTTCAAAGCCCATCTCAAAAGGATGGGCTTTTTTATTTTAACTACCTGAACAGTAGAAATTTTCAGTAGTAAGCACTACAGATTGTTTCCCCTATTGCACCATATGGTGCACAAAGAAAGAAAGTAGCATGCTTAAAAAAAAGGGGCTTAATCAGACATTAAACTGCAAAAGAGGTTCCGCAGCCACAGGTTTTACTGGCATTTGGATTGCTGAAAGTAAAACCACGGCTGTTTAACCCACCCTGCCAGTCTACTTCCATGCCGTATAAATAAAGGCCATGGCTTTTATTCATTATACAGGGAACGCCTTCTATTTCAAAAAGTTCGTCTTCTGCTTCTATTTTATCAAAACCAAGTACATAGGTCATACCACTGCATCCACCACCCTTTACGCCCACTCTTAAGCGCTGCGTAGTATCAAATCCTTCTTCATTCATCAGTCTTTTAACCTCAGCAATTGCGCCTGCTGTGAGGGATACCGGTGTGTTTACAGATATA
>CALPNW020000126.1 GCA_943325035.2 Sphingobacterium thalpophilum
GAAATTGCCGTAATACTTTCTATTTCATATACAACAGTAAATGAGCATATCAAGAATATGTATAAGAAAACCAATGTCAATTCGAAAACGGCATTTATTAACCGGGTATCCGGCAATAAAAAAAATTGATTACTTAATACCTATCCTTACAAATGTTAAAAGAGTTCACTGTTTTGATTGTTGACGATGATGACATAAACCGGACAATTCTGCGGCATATGCTCAGGCTACTGGATGTTACCATAGAGATGGCAGAAAATGGTCTGGTGGCTGTTAACTATCTGAACAGTAACCCGAATAAAGATATTATCATGTTACTGGATATAAATATGCCGGTAATGAACGGGTATGAAGTTATTGAAATAGTCAGGAAGAACAGAGCAGCCTACTCCGGTTTGCGAACCATTGTACTGAGTGCCAATGATCATTCAAAATTCAAAGCATCGGGATTGGATGGTGAAGTATACTGTTATCTGCAAAAGCCAGTAGACAATGACACCCTGATAACAAAAATAAAAGAAGCCTCGGCATCTAATATCTAATTGAATGAGTACACTGCGGCCTGAAGAAATTTCATTTTTGCTGAATTCAATTTCAGATGCTGTTCTGATTGAAACGCCTGAGCATATTATTTTATTTGTGAATCAGCCGTTTTGCGATTTCTTCAAAATAGATGCTCTTCCAGAAGTTATGATTGGCATGGACTGCTCCAAAGCTGCGCTGGAATCCGCTGTGATGTTTAATAACCCGGCATTTTTTCTTTCGAGGATAGAAAATATTTATGCCAATAATGATGCGGTGCAAAATGAAGAAGTTCAGTTAAAAGACGGCACCAGTGTTTACAGGGATTATAAACCCATGTTCAGCAATGAGGTATTAACCGGCCATTTATGGATGTATAAAAATGGTATGGCAAGCAAAGAAATGGTGAGAAATACGGAAGCTCAAAAAAGTTTTTATGAAGATCTGATCAACAACGTGCCTGCTGATATTGCCATATTTGACCTGTCTCATCGTTATATTTATTTGAATAAAACCGGGTTAAATGATGATGATGCCAGGCAGTGGCTGATCGGTAAAGATGATTTTGATTACTGTCATTTTGCCAAAAAACATATTTCTCTGGCCAAAAACCGGAGAGAAAAATTCCAGGAAGCGCTGCGTAGAAAAGATACGGTAGAATTTGAAGAAGTGAATATTACGCCTCAGGATGGAAAGGTGTACCATTTAAGAAGGTTCACTCCTGTAAAGGGCAGTGGCGGAAAAATCGAATATGTAATCGGGTATGGAATTAATATCACCCGAATAAAAGAAAGCGAGGCAGTTGTTGCCCAGAATTATGAAGATCTCAGGGAGCTGGTAGATTCTATTGATCAGCTGGTAGTTACCATTGATGCTGCCGGCACTGTTATTTATATTAATCCACAGTGGACAAAAGTTACCGGGTTAACCAAAAAAGAAATGGCTGGTAAGAGTATATTTTCTTTTCTCGAGAATGGGGTAGCCGGGTTTTATAAAAATCTGAGTCTGGCAACTCAGTATCAGCAAAATAAAACTATAGAGGGAAAACAGGTAACCATATCCGATAGTAACAAAACGCCGAGAACACTCAGCTATTACATCACTCATTTTACCCAGATCGTATCTGCTGCCGATAATGTATTCGCTGTTTTTTTTACAGATATCACCGACCAGTTAAAGGCAGAAAAAGAACTCCTGAATTCAGCCGTTAAAGATCGGAATCTAAGCGAATTAAAAACTAATTTCATGACAATGGTTTCTCATGAACTGAGAACCCCTCTTTCCATTATATTATCGAGTACAGAGATTCTGGAAATGAAGTACGACCGAATTCCTGATGTAGATCTCTCTTTTGAAAAAACCTATTTATCGCGAATTGTAGGACAGGTAGATAAAATGACCCATCTGACGAATGAATTTTTATTCATCAGTAAGATTGAGGCGGGAAAAATCATGGCGCACTTTGAAGAGCTTAGTGTGCAGGAACTTGTTCTCGAAATGATGGCAGAAATGTATATGCCCTGGAAAGACGGTCGAACGCTGAATTTCCAGTACAAGGGAACTGTCCGGAAAATAACGTTTGATCCTTCTATGCTCAGACATATCCTTACAAATCTACTGAGTAATGCTTTTAAATATTCGCCGTTAACCCCTGTTGCTCCCATACTTCGGATCAGTTTCAGTAAAAATTACTGGTACCTCACTGTGATCGACGAAGGCATTGGCATCAGTACTGCTGACCAGAAGGTAATTTGCAATCCATTTGTAAGGGGCTCGAATGTGGGGGATATTGAAGGAACAGGACTGGGTTTAATGACCATTGATTTTTTTACCGGTCAGCATAATGGCGTAAAGATGCTCAGGAGCGCTCCCGGGAAAGGAACAATGGTTACACTCAAATTTCCATATCACATAGTTAACAAGACCTTGAAATGACTAAAAAGATTTTGATTATAGAAGATGAAAAAGATATACAGGACTCTTTGAAGACCATTCTGGAGTTGAGCGATTATGCAGTTGCTGTTGCTGATAATGGCGAAGAGGGTATGCAGAAAACAGCCGAAGTGAAACCCGACCTTATACTTTGTGATGTAATGATGCCGTTAATGGACGGATTTCAGTTTCTGAAATTGCTCAGGGAAAAAGGCATCGATATACCATTGATTTTTTTAACTGCAAAAGCACAGTACGAATACCTTAGAACCGGAATGAATCTGGGTGCGGATGATTATTTGTTTAAACCTTTTAAAAGTGCAGATCTTCTGAAGTCTATAGAACGCAGACTAAATAGAAAAGTTGAATTACAACACAGTCTGCAGATAAGAGTCAATAGCCTGGAAGCAACCATTTCTTTAATGGTAGGGCATGAGTTCAATACACCCATTCATGGCATTGCCTCTTTTACGAATCTGATCAAGCGCAAGGCATCAGAACTGGCCATTAGTGAAATCGAGGAATTTTGCCAGCATCTCGATAGTTCTACCAACCGCCTGAAAAATACATTTCAGAAAGTTAAAATGTATTATGAGTTAAAGAATGAAGTAGCGTTTAATGAGATCAGTAAGAATTCCAATAAAATAGATGAACTGTTAAGCACTATCGCGGTTAGGGTAGCAAATGATCGCAGAAGATCGCAGGACCTTGAAATGCACATTAACACAACCGTGGAATTTTTGGTAAGCGAAGGACTTTTTCCGGTTGCACTTTATGAGCTGATAGACAATGCCTTTAAGTTTTCAAAACAGGGGGATGCGGTTATTGTAAGCGTTTCCGGAAATCCTGATGGCATTGTGATAGAAATACAGGACTCGGGCGAAACCAGCAATGCAGCTGAAGTTAAAAATCAGGTAGGCGAACTCGGACAAATCAATAGAAATTTATATGAACAGCAGGGGCTTGGTGTTGGTCTTGCATTGTCTTCTCTGATCATTACAAGTCAAAACGGAACATTGACATTTGAAGACATATTACCACATGGCATTAAAGCTGTTATTTTATTAAGAAACAATCGTTGAACATGAAAAAGAAATATCGTATTCTCATCGTTGAAGATTCCAGAATACTGAGACTCTCCCTCGAGGAAATTTTATCGGAAGATTATGAGGTAGTAATTGCAACAGATGGCAAGGAGGCACTAACAGCTGTTCAGCAGCAGTTACCGGATATTATTTTACTTGATCTGATGCTGCCAATGCCGTTGGATGGTTTTTCATTGCTTCGGTTGCTGAAAAATAACCTGGAAACAGCTATAATACCTGTGATCATTATGTCTGCATTGAGCAGTGAAGATAAAATCATGGAAGGGCTGGAATCCGGGGCAAATGATTATCTGGTAAAGCCATTTAAATCAAAGGAAATGGTTTTGAAAATCAGGAATATTACAGATCTGATGCATAAGCGAAACCTGAAAAACGAGATTGATAAAAATTTCGGCAATCTTGCCATGCATTCCTCATTACAGATAGATAGTGCTGATAATTCGTTTGAATCAATCGTTGAAAGACTGGCCGAAGACTCTCATATGACCATACCTGAGATAGCAAGAAAGCTTTCCGTTAGTGTATCCCGTCTGGAACGTCTGATTAAAAATAAATACCGGGTTACTCCCAAACAATACATCACCAATGTGAAATTGCAAAAAGCAGAAATACTGCTGCGTCAGAGAAATAATACAGTAAAAGAAATATCTTATCAGTTAGGATTTAATTCTGTTGCTTATTTCTGTCAATGCTTTAAAAAGAAATATGGCAAGCCGCCTAAAGTGTATTCAACGGATTTTATTTAAACACTCAGACAATTAATTATTGTCCATAAAAGGAAGAAATAATATTACGGTAGTCCCCTTGCCTAAAGTACTCTCCAGTTTGATAGAACCCTTTAAAAGTTCCATGAATTGTTTGGCTACGGACAGTCCTAATCCGGAACCCTGAAAAGTAATGGTATTGGCGGCTCTGTAAAAAGATTTGAAGACCTTGTCTATCTCTTCTTCAGGAATGCCAATTCCATAGTCTTTAATAGCTAGTTCCACTCCCTTTTCGGTAGTGGATAAATGTAGTTCGGGGTCTTTGGCTCCAATTGAATATTTAAATGCATTAGAAATGATATTGGTTAATACATGCGTAAAAAGCATTTCGTCCAATGCTACTCTTCCTGCTATCGGTGTTTCGGTAAAATGAATTTTTCTTCCGTCCGCCTGCTTCGAAAAATAGGTTTCTATCACCGAATGAATAAATTCCGAAAGATTGGATTGCCGGAGATTATACAATAACTGCCTGGCATCATATCTTCCTACCAACAGAATATTATCCATTAGCTGGGCCATGCGGTTTATCTGTTCCTTGATCAGATTTGCTGAATTGCGTATAATATCCGAGAGTTCTGTTTGATATTTTTTGGCACTCATTTCTATCACTTCTATATTAGAAAAAATAACTGTCAGCGGGGTTCTGAACTGGTGAGAGGTCAGTGAAACGAAGCCGGCTTTTAATTCGGCCAGTTCCTTTTCTTTTTCTGATGCCAGTTTTTTATCGTGAATGTCAATGATAGTGCCGGCAATAAAATAGTCTTTCTTTGATGATGCCCGGTATTCCCTGAAAGTTAATTCTACCCAGCGCCACCCGCCCTTTTTCTGCAGAAGCTGTACTTCAAGAAAAGCGCTTTTCTTATTTTTCTCTTTTAGCGTATTAATTGAATCGGTTATTGTATTCCATTCTTCTTTTGCAAAAAAAGAAGTGATTGTTTTAAGCATGGCCTCAACAGGATCATAGCCGGTCATCTCTTTCCAGAAATCATTGATGAAAGTAATCTGGTTGGCGTTGTTTAGCCGGAATACCACTTCTCCCAAACTGTTCACCAACCGGTCAAAATCATTCTTCTGCATTTCCAGATTTTCCTGCTGCTGTTTCAGTTCGTTGATGTCCAGATGGGATCCCACCATATAGATCGGCTCTCCCCTTACATCCCATTTTGCCTGTCCGGATCCATTGATCCATTTATAATAGCCAGCTTTGTGCAAGAACCTGAATTCAATATTATAGGTAGGGATTTCTTTTTTCAGGTATTTGCCAAGTGCTGTTTCTACTTTCAGTAAATCGTCTTTATGAATACGGGTGGACCAGTTTTCATAACTATGTTCGAATCCAAAATGTGCATGGCCAATCATATTCATCAGGATCTTTGAAAAAGTAACTTTGTTGTTAACAAGGTCCCATTCCCATAATCCCTGTTGTGAACCTTCCATAGCCAGGTCGAATCTTTCAATTTGCCTGATACGCTCTTTTTCTGCAATTTCTCTGGCCAGTCTTAGCCCCACGTTTCTGCAAACTGCAAAAAGGGCAGTTACTTGCTGTTCCTCCCAGGCATTTTCTGTAGTACAATTGTCAAATCCCATCCATCCCCAGAATTCATTATTGCAAAAAATGGGCGCAAACAGATAACTGAGTATGCTCTGGGATTCCATTACTTCCTTAAAGAGCGGGTTAACAGAGTCCTTCACTAACCCATACATCGATTTATCCTGAGAAAGGGTCTCGAATAAATCCGGAAATATATCGTAGCTCACATTATTGAGATCGGGTAAACCGAACTGGGGCTCAACTCCTTCCTTGCACCATTCGTGGGTGTAAAAAAGCCGCGGGTCTCCATCAACAATTCTATTGGTAAATATATAGCAGCGGTCTACACCGGTAGCCGACCCAAGAATTTTAACTACATGGTCCAGAGCGGAGTTGACATCTGTTTCTCCAAGCAGGGCCCCATTTGCTTCAGAAATGCTTTGCAACAATTTTAGCATGTAATGGTTCTTGGATTTAGGGGAGAAGTAATAACTAAAGTTAACTGATTTCTTTTACCACGTTCCAAATTACCCTTGGCTTGCCTAAAGTGTAGTAATGCAGCACGGGTACTCCAAACGCTTTCAATTCCTTACTCTGCTGTATCAGCCATTCCACCCCTACCTGCTCACATTCCTGGTCTGTTTTGCATTGGGAGATGGCATTGGATAAATCGGTTGGTATGTCTACGTGAAATATGCGGGGCAGCATGGTCAGCTGCTTTTTATTGGTGATTGGTTTTAATCCCGGAATGATCGGAACATTAATGCCCATTGCGCGGCAGGCTTTTACATAGTCATAAAACTTCTGGTTATCGAAGAACATCTGCGTCATAATATAATCGGCACCTGCATCCACTTTGTCCTTCAAACGCTGCAGATCAATTTCCAGATTGGGGGCTTCAAAATGTTTTTCCGGATAGCCGGCTGTGCCAATGCAGAAGTTGGTTTTGCCTCCGTTCTGAATATCCTCATCGAGGTATAATCCGTTGTTGAGGTGTACGACCTGCTTTTGCAGGTCGATGGCGTATTTGTGTCCGTCGGTTTCCGGTTCAAAACTGGCTTCGTTTTTGGCAGCATCTCCGCGCAATACCAATACATTGTCAATTCCCAGAAAATTCAGATCAATCAGTGCGTCTTCGCTCTCTCTTTTATTAAAACCACCGCAAATAAAATGCGGTACGGTATCAATTTTATAATGGTTCATGATGGCTGCACAAATTCCAACCGTACCAGGACGTTTGCGGATTTCCACTTTTTCAAAAGTGCCATCGGTTTTTTTCTTAAAAGCAGTTTCGCTTCTGTGATAGGTAACGTTGATCCAGGATGGCTTGAATTCCATCAGCGGGTCCAGATGATCGTATACGTTCTGAATAGTTTTGCCCTTTAACGGGGGTAAAACTTCAAAGGAAATTAAAGTGTCTTTAGCCTGCTGAATGTGTTCGGTAACTTTCATTATAGTATATCTTAATCTAAACTGGATGCAATATACATATGACAGCTTTATTTACCTCATATTGATGCCAATCCTATGCAAGCCGGAAGGAGCTGCCTAACCATTAACAGCTTTTTTACAAACTCTTTGCTCATTCCCTTTACTTTTGTACAAAGAATCAACTGTGAATCTCACCATACATACAAAGGACCTCGTTAAAAGTTACAAGGGCAGAACTGTTGTGAATAACGTATCTGTGTCTGTACAACAGGGAGAAATAGTTGGTTTGCTGGGCCCCAACGGGGCAGGTAAAACCACCAGCTTTTATATGGTGGTAGGCCTTATAAAGCCCGATGAGGGCCGTGTTTTTCTGAACGATCAGGATATCACCAAACTGCCTATGTACAAAAGGGCCCAGATGGGCATTGGCTATCTTCCGCAAGAGGCCAGCGTATTTCGTAAACTGAGCGTGGAAGATAATATTATGGCTGTGCTGGAAATGACCACACTTACCAAGGGGGAACGGACTAAAAAACTGGAATCCCTGCTAGATGAGTTTAATCTGCACCATGTTCGCAGCAATAATGGAGACAGTCTTAGCGGTGGTGAAAGACGAAGAACAGAAATTGCAAGGGCGCTGGCGGTAGACCCTAAATTTATATTACTGGATGAACCCTTTGCCGGGGTGGATCCGATTGCTGTAGAAGATATTCAAACCGTAGTGGCCCGTCTTAAGTACAAGAACATAGGCATTCTGATTACCGATCATAATGTAAATGAAACCCTTTCTATTTGTGATCGCGCCTATCTGTTGATAGAAGGTAAAATTTTTAAACATGGCACCGCAGAGGAACTTGCCGAAGATGAACAGGTTCGCCGTTTGTACCTGGGAACCAATTTTGAACTTAAGCGCAAAGACTGGATCATTGATATGGCCCGGGATAATCCAAGAATGGGTACATATTAACCACTTGCTTTATAAAGGGTTATATTGATAATGTGCCGGGGAATCTGTATTTTGCCTTACTCATCATATGAAACTATTCAGCCCAGCCATATCACGTTTAGCCCGCATGCGGCATTGGCGTATAGAGCAATGGCAGAATGATCCTATCGCTGCCCAGCGGGAAGTGTTGCAGGATCTGGTAACACATGGTCAGTATACAGAGTTTGGCAGAAAATATGGATTCAATGACCTCTTCAGTATCCGTAAATTCAAGGAGGCGGTTCCGATCCATGAATACGAAGACCTTAAACCGTATATAGAGCGCATTATGCAGGGCGAAGAGAATATTCTCTGGAACACTCCTGTGAACTGGTTTGCCAAAAGCAGCGGAACAACCAGTGATAAGAGCAAATTCATTCCCATTACCCAGGAAAGTCTGGAAGACTGCCATTTTCAGGGTGCCAAAGACGTACTCACCTTGTATTATAATAACCGCAA
>CALPNW020000127.1 GCA_943325035.2 Sphingobacterium thalpophilum
CCTCTTTGGGATAAAATGCTGCTGCAATGGTTGCTACTCCCTGAGATAGTTTATCAACGAAGTACTCTTTTTTACTGGAGTAATGATGCGTTAACTGTTCAATTTTTTCCTTAACCTCATCCTCCGGCAACTGATTAAAATGAACAAGTGCCATAGGGTGAATCTGCACCGAGTGGGTAATGATAAATTCTATCCGCATTAATCCTACCCCATCATTCGGATAAAAAGAAAGTTTAAAAGCATTTTCAGGATCACCTACTATCAGCATTGCTTTTGTTTTTACCGGGTTTTGGATACCCGAAAAATCAAGTTGAGTTTCCCTGTACTTTAAAATTCCTTCATATACAAATCCTGTTTTTCCTTCATTGCAGGAAACTGTTATCCGATCTCCATCTTTAATTTGCGTGGTAGCATTTCCGCAACCTACAATTGCCGGGATCCCGATTTCTCTGGCAACAATGGATGCGTGACTGGTTCTTCCGCCCTTATCGGTTATGATCGCAGCAGCTCTTTTCAAAATCGGATCCCAGTCTGGGCTCGTAAGCGCTGTTACCAGTATTTCCCCTTGTTTTAATTTGTCTGACTCATTGGGCGAATGAAGAATTCTTACTATGCCTGTGGTTATTTTTGTACCTATAGCTTCCCCTTTTGTAATAGCGATACCCTTTTCCAGTAATGTGTATTCTTTTATGATCAGTGGGTTCAACCGGGAATGAACGGTTTCAGGTCTTGCCTGAATAATAAAGAGCTCATTGGTAATGCCATCTTTAGCAAACTCAATATCCATGGGCTTTTTGTAATGATTCTCAATGATCAGTGCCCAATTGGCTAAACGGATAATCTCTTCATCTGATAATACAAACTGTTGTTTTCTGACTGCTGTAGTTGGTATATTTAAAGTAGGGCTATCCGTATCATCACTGTATACCATCGTCATTTCTTTAGAACCCATGTTCTTTTGAATTATGGCATTTTTCTGCTTCAGCAATGATGGTTTAAATACCAGAAATTCATCCGGAGTTACCGTTCCCTGCACAATATTCTCTCCAAGTCCCCATACACCGGATATATGAATGATGTCTCTGAAACCAGATTCAGGCTCCAAAGTAAAGATAACCCCGGAGGAGGCTTTATCTGAACGAACCATTTTTTGCACCCCTACAGACAGAAAAACTTTATCATGAGCAAATCCATTGTCTTCCCTGTATTTAATAGCTCTGTTGGTATACAGGGAAACATAACATTTTTTTACAGCTGCCAGAACTGCTGTTGGCCCTTTAATATTTAAAAAGGATTCATGCTGACCGGCAAAACTGGCATTGGGCAGATCTTCTGCCGTAGCGCTGCTTCTTACTGCCACCGCTTCATCTTCATCCCCGCATAATTGTCTGTAAGCCGAAATAACCGCTTCTTCCAGTTCTTTTGATAAATGGGATTGCCCTAATAAATTCCTGGCATAAAGGCCTCTTTCGTTAAGGTTAGAGAAGTTGTTCTTATCCAGCTGATGCATCGCATCAGACAAGGCGGTATTCAGGTTGTTTTCAAAAAGATATTGCTGAAAGGCAAAAGCTGTTATGGCAAATCCATCTGGTACATTAATACCATATGATGATAAATTGCTGAACATCTCTCCAAGAGAAGCATTCTTGCCTCCAACACTGGAAAGATCTGCGATGCCAATATTATTGAACCGTTGGATTAACTGATTCATGGCAAAAAATTAAGGTTAGCGGAGGGCTTCTTAAAGTTACAACAAAGGCGGGAGGAAAACAATACCAGAGGGAAAACAATACCGGAGAGAAAACAATACCGGAGAGAAAACAATACCAGAGAAAAAACCAACGGGGAGTAAAAATTATGAGCTAGCAGTCTAATGCCTCTTTTCGGTGCTCCCTATTTCAAGGGGTGGGGGTTTGTGTATTATTGTTATGATTAAGTATATATAGCTATTAATAATAGTCTATTTTGCAAATAGCCTTTGATTAATACATACCAATTTATGATTTAAATATCAATGATTTTTATGTATCAGTTTGAAACTTACTTTTCAATCGATTTAATGAGAATGCTAAATGAAATAATATCCACTGGTAGCAATGGTTTTGCAGGAATGTCTTTTAATTTTTACGGTATTAGTTACAACTTAGTCTCATTCTTGATAATGGTATTTTTTTTCGGTCAATTAAACTAACTGGGATGTCAGAAAAAAAATACTTACTAATTATTGATTCCCGATTATAAATTATTTACAATGTTAAGATTTAGAAACCCTGAGCCAGTAAAAGCAAATCGGATATTATATAGTATAGCAATTCATTTTGAACATATCCGTGAATCACTGATCAATTATTATGATGCAGACAAAAAAGGCATTGTAATTAAAGAACACATTTCTAAAGAAATCCATTTTTCTATTTCCTATCCCGAAGATAATAACTGTTCTGAGTCCTTTAAAATATTTGTGGTGAACCGTAGTGAAAAAGCAGAAACCTGTACAATCACAATCAACAATGGCAATACTACCAAGGAAGTGATCTTAGCGCTCGTGAAAGACGAACCATTCGGAACCTGGCATAAGATCTCTTTTGAGTAATAATTACAGATTAAGCTGTAGCTACCTGTTTAGTGGTACTTCTGTATAAATAAGAATTATAAATATGTCTTCTTGCAAACCTACCCGGGGTTTCCGCATTTACAAGTTTTACATATATAGCTTTAGGTACGCCATAATACTCGTACTCATTTCCGTCTTCAAAAACAATTCTGAGAATTTCTGATTTAAACTCAAAGTCTGCTATAGCAGAGTTGGTGGTAGTTTCAATATATCCAGGAAGGTTTTGCTCACGGGTTTCCGGGGCAATACTTACCAGAAAATGATAGGCTTGTATGATTTTCTTGCTCTTCTCTTCGGCTTCCAGTTTTTTATCATGGTCATCATTGAACTTGTCTGGGTGCCACTCTTTCATCAGATTTCTGTAAACAGACTTCAATTCTTTAAGCTCTGTAGCTTCCTGTACCCCTAATAATGTTCTGTAACTAACAATTCTTCTCATAAAATATACCTGTATATGTGGGTAATTGACCCAGATTTTGCGCAAATCTATTGTTTTAATTTTAAATGAAATTTGGTAGCTTCCTTTTTCTATGAAAATAAGCCATGTAGCTATATTGGAAAACCCAGTTGCCGGGAGCGGGAAATCGAGCTATGTTGCTGCTTTTCTTCAGAAAGAGTTAACCGGCAGAGGAGTAAAATTCCATATCTATAAAAGCCAATGGCCGGCAGTTTTAGATGAGTTCTCTGATATTTGGCTTATTGGCGGGGATGGAACAATTAACTATTTTATTAATCATTACCCCACCTGCAGTAAACCCCTCGCACTATTTAAAAGCGGAACCGGCAATGATTTTGCCTGGAAATTATATGGCAATAGTAACCTTTCAGAGCAGTTCATAAGGGTTTTTAATTCCAGCCCAAAACCGGTGGATGCGGGGCTACTGAATGAAACCCTGTTTATGAACTGTGTAGGTGTGGGTTTTGATGGTGAAATCATCCGTTCAATGGGTACTATCCGCTTTTTAGGGGGGCATATCGGCTATGTATGCGCTGTTCTTTTAAAAATATTGTCCTTTAAAGAGTATCACTTTAAAATTCAGGCAAAAGAGGAATCCTGGGATGATCCATTTCTGTTGGCTTTAATTGTCAATTCGTCCAGAGCCGGAGGCGGATTCAATATTGCACCACCTGCAAGCATTAATGACGGACAACTGGATATGGTCCTTTGCAGGAAACTATCTGTATGGAACCGTCTCCGTTATCTACCAGTTATAAAGCGCGGACACCATTTGAAATTACCATTTGTTATACACCGGTTGGGTGAACAGTTTGAGCTTCAAAGCAGCAAAGAAATGGCCATACAGGTAGATGGTGAATTATTATACTCCACTAAAATTAATATTTCTATACAGCCGGGGAAGTTTCTATTCAGGTATTAAAGAACAGGTGTTTCTGTTTGTTTATCTTCTCTTTTTGTGCCTGCATACAATTCATATTCCAGTAAACGGCAATCGATGGTTGCATTATAAAATTCAATTCTTCTGCTGGGTTTCAGCCGGATTTTCTTGGCAAGGTCCAGATTACCGGTAAATACATAACCCGTGTATCCTTTACATGTATTCTTTAAAAAATCTCCGATTCTGGCGTAAGTAGCATTCAATTCAATCTCATCCCCCATTCTTTCTCCATATTCCGGATTAAACATAATTACTCCGTTTGGTTCTTCCGGTATAGTCGTTTTTTCAAAATCACCTACACCAAATTCAATCAATTCCTCCACTCCTGCTGCTGCTGCATTGGTTCTTGAAGTGGAAATGGCAGAACTGCTGATATCGGTGGCAATTATTTTCAGACCGGGGATTACTACAACCTGGTCTTCTATTTTTTTCCTTTCTGCCTGGTATACATCCTGATCATATCCTAACAAATGCATAAATGCAAAATGATGTCTCAATAATCCGGGTACCCGTTTGGTGGCAATTAAAGCCGCTTCAATGGCCAGTGTGCCAGATCCACACATCGGATTAACAAAAGGCCCTTCTTTATTCCATTTTGTTGATAAAATGGTAGCCGCAGCCAAAGCCTCCAGCATTGGAGCTTTACCCGGCATTTTCCGATATCCGTGTTTAGCAAGTGTTTCCCCTGAGGTATCCAGGAAGATTTCAGCTTCTTCATTTTTCCAAAACAGGTAAACAACCGCCCCTGTTAGCTCCGATCCTGTAGATGGTCTTTTACCGGTTTCGTTGCGCATCCGGTCTACAACGGCATCTTTTACGCGTAAATTGGCAAATAAATTGGTTTGGATAGATGGATGAAACACATTGCTGGTTACCGAAAAATAACCATCCGGGTTAATGAGTTTCTCCCAATGTATGGATAACAGATTATTGTATAATTCATCCGGATCGTTGCAAATAAAAGATTTCAGTGAGTACATTACCTGACTGGCACATCTGAGATTCAGGTTTAAGCGGATACAATCAGATAAGGTTCCCTGTAATTCGACCCCAGTTTGAAAACTGCGGGTTATGGGAAAACCCAGCGCAATTACTTCTGCCTGTAAAACCGGAGCTAACCATTTATGACAGGTAATGATTATTCGCTGGGAAGTTGTAAATATCTGCATAAGCGCAAATCTAAGTAATTTATTCTGCGGGGTATTGATTTGACATTTTCAGTACGAATGGTTTTTTGTATTTTGCAGTATGGATGTAAAAATGGAAGCTAGTTGGAAGAATGTACTCGAAAAAGAGTTCTCCAGACCCTATTTTTTGCAGGTAGCTGCACATTTAAAAACCGAAAAAGCAACCAATGCCATCATTTTTCCTCCGGGCAACCTGATTTTCAATGCGTTTCATAAAACGCCTTTCGACAAGGTCAAAGTAGTAATTCTCGGTCAGGATCCATATCATGGACCCGGACAGGCCCATGGACTGAGTTTTTCGGTTCCAGAAGGCGTAAAACCTCCCCCGTCGCTGGTTAATATATTTAAGGAACTTAAATCCGATATCGGGATGACTATCCCAAAAACCGGCAACCTTAGTCTTTGGGCAGATCAGGGTGTTTTACTATTGAATGCAGTACTGACTGTAAGGGCTAACGAACCGGCCAGTCATGCAAAAATTGGCTGGATGGATTTTACCAATAACGTGATCCAGAAAATTTCGAATGAAAAAAATGGGATTGTTTTTCTTTTGTGGGGTAAATTTGCTCACGACAAACAAATTTTTATTGATGCCACTAAACATCATATACTAAAAGCGGCACATCCATCCCCATTTAGTGCCGATAAGGGTTTCTTTGGTTGTAAGCATTTCAGTAAAACCAATGAATTATTAATGCAGCAGGGACTTGATCCCATCAACTGGCAACTTCCACAAGAATAAAAAAATGAATTCACCGACTTCTCACAAACACCCGTCTTTTTTAGTACAATCTTTCCTGAACGTATTTGCGCGTATCTGGACATTCTGGGGAATGATCAGTTTCATGGCTACTTTCTTAATTGCCATAATACCCTCGCTTTTAACTGCATTATTCCCGGAACCAAAGGGGATTGACCTCTTTATTAAAGTAGCTAAAGCATGGATGACCATTTGGTTGAATATGGTTGGTTGCCCGGTTTCTACCAAAGGGGAAGCTAATTTTAAAAAAGGTAAAACCTATATAGTTACCTGTAACCATAATGCATTGCTTGATATCCCTCTTTCTTCCCCCTTTATTCCGGGAGCTAACCAAACTATTGCAAAGAAAACATTTACCCGTATTCCCATTTTCGGATGGTATTACAGCAGAGGCTCAGTGATTGTAGACAGAAACAGTGATTCCAGCAGGAGAAAAAGTTTTGATCTGATGAAAGCGGCTCTGGACAAGGGGTACCACATGTGCATTTATCCCGAGGGAACACGCAACAGAAGCAAACTGCCGCTTAAAAAGTTTTACGATGGGGCATTTAAATTAGCCGTAAATACAGGACATGCGATCATTCCGGCAGTTATATTCAATACCAAAAAAGCATTGAGGGCCGATAAAACCTTTTACTTTTTACCCAAACGATTACACATACATTTTTTGCCGGCAATAGAACCGGGCAGCATGAGTTCAGATGAACTGAAAGCAAAAGTATTTCAGGTGATGAGCGATTATTACAGCAGCAACGAAGAATATTTAGCCCGTTAATTAATAGGCCGAATTAGAGAAGGTTCTGCTTCTGTTAATACGCAGATCTCTCAGTATCCCTGATTTTGGATTCACGGTAATACTGAAGGAACGGTACAAGCCAACCGGATTTACGTTGATTGATAATTGCCAGCAATGCATTTCTCTTGTAATAAAGGTACTTAGTTGCTGCAGACTTCCTCTGCTGATGTCATAGTAACCGGTAGCACCTACTTTCCATTTATCAGTAAGACTGAAGTCTCCGTTTAAATTCATGGTAGAATAGGTTTCAGTTTTATAGCCACTGTAATCCGGAAGCAATACCCTTGTAAAGTTGAAGGAATAAGAAACGGTTAAATTCCAGGGAATATTAAAGTCGGTAAACTCGGCCGGATTGGCTCTGGCAAATTGCAACTGACGTTGTTGTTCATCGGGTGTCATAAATGGATCTACAGGTACTGATTTATCCTTCTCCTCTTTTCCGTCTTTGGATTTACTTCTGAACGAAGTAGACAATGCAATATTACCGCTGGTGATTCTGCCGAATTTAAAACGTGCGGGATCTAAAAGTATTTTATTGACCCGGTATCCTTTACTGTCTACATCATATGGATCCAGATTGGCACCTGCAGTAATATTTACTTTTTCAAACAAAGTGCTTCGTGCATACAAATTAAAATTACCCAGCTGAAAACTATCTGCTAAAAAATTATAGGAAGAACTGAATCCAAATCCATCAATCAGTTTTACTTTATTCCCTTTTTTATCTGCTGTATCCTTTGTATTTTTCAATTTCATTTCCAGCAGATTGTCTACACCAAATCCCATACCGCCAAAAGCACCTTCGCTAAACGAGCCAATGATACCTCCATCAAATTGAGAGAACCGCGCAGTTCTTCCACTGGAATCAATTTTTGTGGTATAATGATATTTACCGGCAAAATCGGGTCTGTAATTAATCGAAATACTTGGTCTGATCTCATGCCTGATGGCAATTAATTTACTGGTAGGCTTGAATTTATAAGTACCGAATATTCTTGTACTAAGGCCAAGACCAAAGCTCATTTGCCTTGCAGTATAGAACCCCCTTTGTTTTAAAGTATCTACTTTTTGTGTGGCATCATTCCAGTCTCTGAAAAGCCTTTGTCCGTACCAGCGTTCTTCATAAGAAACACTTGGGGAAACAGTTACAGGGCCTAAAGATGGAAGTGATAACGTGATTGGCAAATTATGCATAGCCCCATACTGCAGGGTATCCAGTAATCTGTTTATATTAAATGCAGTATCATAAAAAGACAACTGGTTCTGAAAGTTTCCACTATAACCAATACCTATTTTTTCATACCATTTACCGGAACCGATTTTGTCTTTTTGCTGGAACGGATAAAACGTAACTACGTTAAAGTTCGCTGTAGGTAAATTCATATTTACCAGGCGGGTATTACTATTCTGGTTATGGTTTAAGTTGAGTGATAAATTGTATTTGCCTCTCCAGTCTTTTCCATAACTGACAGAAGAACTCAACTGGTTCTGAAAGTTGATAAACGGATTGTTCAAAACTGTTTGATTGTAACGGCTGCTACCAAAATTCACATTGGCAGAAAATGAGGTTCCTGGCCTTGCTCTGCTATCTCTGCTATGCGTCCAGTTGATCATGAAAGAACGGAAATTGGTAAACTCCTCTCCGCTTGTGGTACTCCGGTTGAGGGTCTTGGTATTCTGAAAAGTAAGGTTCAGGTTGCCGGTGTAAGCATATCTTTTTATGTATTTAGAGTTTAGATTTAAACTCCATCCGCCAAACGAATAAATATTGGCTCTTGCAGTCATGTCTACATTGTCACTCAATACTTTATAATATCCCAAGCCTTCCAGTCCTAAACCAAAATCCGGACTTGCATTAAACTGTGGAGGTAAAATACCGGAATGCCTGCCTTTATTCAATGGGAAAATTCCAAAAGGAATACCGATGGGCATTGGAACTCCTTCAAATTCGGGGA
>CALPNW020000128.1 GCA_943325035.2 Sphingobacterium thalpophilum
CACCCTGTCCGATATCAGCAGTACCCGAGCCATCAACATACCCTATTGCTGAAGCTCGAAGTACTTCGAACCCCGCCGGAATGTCTTTTAATTCAAACTCGCCGCTGGTATTTGTTTCAACAAACCCATTTTCGGCTGTAAAAATCTTAGCCCCGGCAACGGGAATTTCCGAATTCTTTTCAAATACTTTTCCTCTGACGTTTCCTCTGCAGCTGTTTTCTGATTTGCGGTTCACCAGCACCCGGATAAAATCAATAGCAAACCCATCTGCTGCGCCTGTAGACTCGTCGATTAATAAATTGACTTCCCTGTTGTTTAAAAATAACGGGTAGAAATCTTCGGTAAACGGAATTGAAACTAATTTACCTACAGGCCCTGTTTGATCTATTGCATTCAGCAATTTTTCTGCTTCAATAAATCGTTTACCATTAAAAAACAACTGGAATTTTGAACAAAGGCTTGGTGACTGAAAATCGTCAATAAAAAGCTGGAGGTAAATATTTTGCACAACAGCCCCTTTTAATGCCGTTGTTGGAATTTTCCAAGTAACTGGCCGGGTTTTTATTTCATTGAAACTAGCTGAGTACCCATCACTTCCACAATCCTGTGTTTTGGAAGGGCTGTATTTAGAGGAAAGCAGAATACGGTCAAAGCCCTGTAAATCATCCGGGTTGATATCCCAAGGGTAAGAATGCGATTCGGTCATCCTGCCGCAGAAAGGGTCAAAACCCGGTGGCCAGCCAAAACCTAAATTATCAATATCACCAATCCGGATGATGAATTCAGCATCCGGACAGTTCCTTAAAACAACTTGTTGCAAATGCCAATCACGATCGGCTGATGCCGTCCTGACCTGTGCATTCAGATTTAATGTGCATAGCGCAAGTATTGGAAATATCCCGCAGAAGAATATACTTTTCATTTCACTGGCTAAAAAGTTCCAGGTAAAGAAATAAAAGAAAACATAAGAATAGAATGACCACCGTTAACTGCGAGATTGATTGGTATCAGCCTTTGCTGAACCCACTGATCATACAGTTGTGGCCTTTGTGAAATGTCTGTGGAACTTTCGAACAATCAATTATTGAAATACTATAAATTTTTCCCTTTCAGTTAATGAAAAGTCACAATGTTTTGGGGCATCCGTATACGTATTTCCACAATCGGGACATACAAAATATTTAGACGGCAAACTCTTCAACGTATTGGAATTGATATCACCCAGGGCTTGTTCGAAAAAGAATTTATGTTTTAGTGCTGTTTTCATTGCATAAGTAAGGCTTAAAAAAGCGGTTTGATTATCTGCGGTTTCTGCGGCTTTCAAAAAGTTAGGATACATTGTTTTAGCCTCATAGGCTTCTCCGTCAATATCGTCACTCAAATTCTCTTTCGTGCCTTTTACAGTGAACTCAGGGGTGATTACCGGTACTGTTGCGCCTGCATCCTCTATCACAGCCTTGTGATTTCTGGCATGTATACTTTCCGCTACTGAAACTGCATTGTATAGTACGGCGATACTGTGCAAACCTTCTTCTACCGCCTTTTTGAAAACGCTTCATACTTTGCCGTTGCGGTCATCTCTCCTTTATATGCGCTTTGCATATTGTCTATTGTTTGGGTAGTTGCTTTCATATGTTGATCGGTTGTTGTTGTTGTTTCCGCCATTTTATTGCCGCAAGAGACAATTAGTGAACTGTAAATCAGTGTCATGTAAAATAGGTGGCTAGTGAGTGCCTTTTTCATACTGTATAGTTTAGGATTAAACCTGGCAGAAAGGTAGTACCAATGGTAACCTTGATTGTTATACAAGTAGTTCAACCTTTTATATAATTCACACCATCCCCCTGAAAAATAACCACACCTAAAATGCTTATTATTTCTCCCTGTAATTATGCTATTTTAAAAAAATAGTTTAAATTAGAATTATTAAATATTTATTATGGCGACAACTAAAAAAGTTAAACCTGTAGCAAAAAAAGCGGCACCTAAAAAAGCTGCTGTAAAAAACATTGTGAAAAAGGCTGCTCCTAAAAAAGCAGTCAAAACGGCACCTAAAAAAGCTGTGAAAAAGGCTGCTCCTAAAAAAGTTGTAAAAAAAGCTCCTTTAAAAAAGGGGAAATTAAAACCGGTAATACCAAGTTCCTAGAAACAGGGTATTATTCTTCAGCTGCTTCTTCAGTATCTGCTGAAGAAGCAGATTTTTTTTGCACTGTAAGGTCGTCTTCAATAGATGGTGTAGCAACCGTTACTTCAGATTCAGTAAGGGCTGCATTTTCAACTCTATCCTCCTCCGATAATATTTCTGGCTTTGGGAACAGCGGATTTGTAAGTTTAGCTATTACTAAATGCTCCAGCCTGTGATGCAATGGAACAAGTCCCGCACCAATTACTACCAGTATCAGTAATTCCAGCACTTTATTATGATGTGTGAAGTTTTCTATGATTGGGTGCAGTAAGAGTACTAAAAATTCAAAAACCAACAACAGAGACACTACTCCCATAAAGCGTACTATATTTCTGTTCACCCTTATCCTGCTAAATGCCAGAGTAACAATGAAAAATAAAGGAATAAAAATGCAGATACCCAGTATTTGTAATTGTTGAATCCTTGCTTCGTTTTCCTGCTGTTTCAGTTCGGCCAGTTCTGCCTGTCTTAATTGTTCGTTACTGCTAAGCATCATTGCTTCCCGGGTTTTCGCCTGCCCTTTTAAAGAATCCTGCAAAAGAACTGCCTGCTCCAGATAAAAAAAAGCACTGTCAAATTTTTTCTGGTCCTTAAAAAGATGGCTTAGCTCCCCTGCCGCATCCAGTTGCCTGCTTAAAAACCCATCATTTTTGCCATACAAGAAAGCAAGCCTTGCATAATGCAGGGCAGAATCTGCCTGTGCTGTTTTTGAAAAAACATTGGCAAGGCCCAGCGCTGTTTCACAAAACATATCATTTTGGGTACCATCATTTAAAAATACCAGTGCATTACGGTAATAATAAAGCGCCACGCTGTATTTGGCTTCGGCAGACGCTACATTACCCAGCCCAAGCAACGAAGCCCCCTGGTAAAAACCATCTACGCTTTTAAAGCCGAATTGTAAAGCCTGGGTAAAATAATAAGTAGCAGAATCGGCATTTTTCATCCTGTAAAAAGCTTCTCCCAGATTAATCAGTACTCGGTTTTGTAATTCTTTTTTTACCTCATTACCGCCAGATTGTATGGTAGAATCAGCCTTGCGCAAATAATTCAGCGCATTCGCATAATCTGACAGCAAAATATACATGAGCCCAATATTATTGAGTGCACTGGCATAATTTCGGCTACTGTTCCTTTTTTCTTCTATCTGCAGCTTTCGCATGTAGTTGCTAAGCGCTGCAGTATAATTACCCAACAGGTACTGTCCGGTGGCCATTACAGCAAGGGATCGGCTCTCCCCTTCGGTATAATGAATGTATTTTGCCAATAAATAGGCTTTCTGGGCCAGCTGCAGCGTAGTGTCGGGTTTAAAAAACTGGTACTGTTCGGCCAGCTTCCAGAGTAAAGTTACCCGGTTGGTATCCTGCTTTTCGGTTTGCAATCTGTTGTGCAGACTGTCAATTTTACCTGTTTGAGCTGTAATAAAATTTACATAAATCAATAAAATAATCAGGCAACTGTAACGCAGCATAATAAAGGTTTTATTGTTCTTACCTGTAAGGTATTTCTGATTAGTGACTTTTTTCAATTAAATTTAATACAGAACCCTGTATCTCTATCTTTTTTCACATAAAACATAACTTATATGCCACCTCTTAACCAAGTGCGGTATACGAAGCTGCTAAAAGATTTTAAAGAGAGTATGTCTCGTTTAAATGACGATCCGACACCAAGGCTTATACTGATAATTATGGCTAATACCCATGACAGTTTACTGAGTAAGGAATGTGAACACGATGCGAAAAAAATAAAAAATATTTTTAAAAACATCAGTGAGCACTTTAAATTTAATTTCAGCAGTATCGAAATTTCAGGGAATAATTACCATTACGATAAATTAGATAAAGCGATTGATTCTATTCAGGTATCCAATGAAAACGATGTAATCTTATTTTATTATTCGGGTCATGGTTTTAGCTATAAAGACGACAGAATCAATAAATATCCGCAATTAGATATGCGGCCCCACAATAAACAGGTAAGGCATAATAAAATCAACTTTATCAAAGAGCACACGGTTAACCTGGAAGCAATTTTAAACATTCTGCGTTTCAGAGGGTGCCGGGTAAATATCGCGATTGCAGATTGCTGCAATACCACGATCCCCTTTAAACGTTCCCTACTCAGTGAACGGGATATGGATGTTTCCCGTGATATATTACCTGCTAAAAGTAAATCCTTAACCAAGGAGATTTTCACTGATGAAGACAATGATATCTCAATAATCGTTTCATCCTCGCAACTGGGCCAGCCAGCAATTACGGAGAGTGGGATTGGCAGCATTTTCACCCACTTTTTTACAGAGGCACTTGCTGCTGTTCTTACTACAAAACCCAAAGGGGAGGCCTATATACCCTGGATTAGGGTATTAAAAAAGACATATGCGCATGCATTAAAAGAAAGCAAAGGTTATGATATTGGGGGAGGTGTCCCGGGCAAACAAAAAGCCGTGTTTCAGGTATATGTGGGCACAGAGTAGGTTTTGGAACAATAAACTTTTGTATTCAATAAAGCAATTTGCCCCGGTTGTATACCATTTGCAGCGTCCTTTTATAAAAATGACCCTGTACAAATAGTATAGGGTCATTGTAGTATTCTAAGGAAAATATACTAATGTAGGCTTATCAGCCCACTGGTAGTTCTCAGTCCTTTTGTTTCTTCATTTCTCTTAAAGCCAACAAAAAGCCAGCCCCAAACATTAAAGTAATTAGTCCGGCAAAATAGGGTATTAGCTCAGTCATTTTTTGAATTTTTTATTAGTTTTAAATAAATTCCAAAAGCAAGGATAGATGGCACCCAGATGCCAAGAAATATTGCAGCATTTGCTTCTCCTTTGAAATACAATACTTCGGAAAACACAAGCGATAGAAAAGCGGAGATAAATAACAATTTATCAGTTGATGTAAACTTTTGAAACATAATATTGTGGATTTAAATTTTTTGTGCTGTATAGCTAAAATGACTGGATTGAATAAACTTACGCTATTATTTCCTGAGTTCAAAAGATAACTGCCTTATTCTGATAATTTAATAGGCCAAAAACATTTCCTGAATTTTATTCTTGTCTTGAGTAACTGTTAAAGCAAGCATTAAAAGAATTCTTGCTTTCTGAGGATTAAGGTTATCAGAAAATATGGTGCCCAATTTTGAGTCATCAAATGCGCCTAAATATTGTGGGGTAACCTTACCGGAAACTACTCTTGATGATCGTACCACCATAATGCCTTTTTGAACTGCATTTTGCACCGATCCTGCTATAGCTTTATCAAAACTACCGTTACCCGTACCTGCTATCACTATTCCGTTAGTTTTGCTGTTAATAAAGGCATTAATGGCAATAGCTGAAGCACCTGCGTAAGCATAAACAATTTCTACGCTGGGTAACGAAACGATTTTGCTGATATCAAAAGCAGAAGAACCAGAATGCTTGTTTAACGAATGGGTATTGTAAAATACAGTTCCATCATATACCTGCCCAATGGCACCGGTATTCGGAGAACTGAATGCGTTAACGCCGGTAGTGTTTGTTTTTACTACATTTTTCGCATCATAAATACTTTCATTAAAGCATAACAAGACCCCTTTCGCTTTACTGCTAACATCGCTTGCCACAATGATTGCGTCATATAGATTTTTAGATCCATCCGCACTGATGGCTGTTGCCGGTCGCATGGATCCGGTTAAAACAACCGGTTTATCTGATTGAACTGTAAGATTAAGAAAATAAGCAGTTTCTTCCTGTGTATCTGTTCCATGGGTTATTACAATCCCATCTGCTTCATTCCTGGCAAATATTTCATTGATACGCCTGGCTAGTTTCAGCCATATATCCACCGTCATATCATAACTGCCAATGGATGCTATTTGTTCGCCCTGAACAGTAACTTTTTGAGTGATTGAAGGAATGTTTTTGAGTAATTGCTCTATCGGAATCTTACCCGGCACATAGCCGGCTTTATTGGCATCAGGCTGTTGCCCGGCGATCGTTCCGCCAGTAGATAATATAATTACCCGTGGCAGATTTTGTGCTGTTGCACAGCAGGTACAAAAGGAACACAGAATAATCAGTAGCCATTTTTTCATAGGATAATTAGTATGTTATTTATTTCTATTGAATATTCAGTTGAATTGGAGCTATATGGTTCAAAGTCTACCTCAAATGAAACACAGACTCAAGTGCAACAGATTATACTAACAATAATCAAGTAATAAATGTTCAGGCACTTATTTTGATTCAGATTTATTTAAACAGATTTTTCCAAACGATTGAGTACACATATTTTTCATTCGTTACAACAAATGGCAGGAGCTTGTTTAACTCAGTTATTCTTTTAGTATGCTGCAGATTGTTCCGGATTAAACTCAACTATCAGCTCTCATCATTTTCCTTGACCCCAATAAAGCCAACAGGGTAATTCCCGCACCAATCGTCAGGTAATAGCCCACATAGGCTACTCCATAGTTCTGCGCCAGTGTGGTAGCTAAATAAGGAGTGAGGGATGCGCCTAAGATCCCGGCAAGTGTAAAGGTCAGTGAAGCCCCGGTATAACGCACTGGTGCCGGAAAGATCCCTGCCAGTGAAGTTCCCACAGGTCCGTAGCTAAGGCCCATCAGAAACATGCCAAGCGACAAGAATATGGCAGTAAGGGTGGTATTGCCAGCGATAAACAGATAGGTAAAGCATAGCCCAAACAGCATGATGCCTATGCTAGCTGCAGCGAGTATTTTAGTACGGCCGTATTTATCAGCCAGAAATGCAGATAGCGGGATCCCTGATGCAAAGAAGAGCATGGAGACCATTTGCAGGATCAGGAACTCAGTTTTAGAATAATGCAGCGCCGAAGTCCCCCAGCTCAGCGTAAATACAGTCATTAAATAAAACAGGAGAAAGGTGGTGATTGTAGCCAGCGTGCCCAAGATAATGGCTTTGGGATGTTTTAAAAAAACATCCGCAACAGGTATTTTTGACCGTTGCTGATTTTCAATGATCTTCTTAAAATCGGGTGTTTCGGTTATTTTTAATCGCACATACAGGCCCACAAATACGAGCAGCGCGCTAGCCAGAAAGGGTATCCGCCAGCCGTAATTGATAAAGTCGCTTTCGCTCATGGTTTTGCTCAGTATAAAAAAAGAGCCGGTAGATAAGAGGAAACCGATCGGCGCGCCCAACTGCGGGAACATCCCGTACCAGGCTTTTTTATGAGAAGGGGCATTTTCTGTAGCCAGTAATACCGCACCTCCCCATTCTCCGCCCAGGCCCAGACCCTGCCCGAAACGAAATACAGCCAGTAATATAGGGGCGGCAATACCGATGGAGGCATAGCCCGGCAAGAGACCAATAATCACCGTTGATGGTCCCATTGTCATGAGTGCCGCAACAAGCGTGGCCTTGCGTCCATTCCGGTCTCCGAAATGCCCGAATAGCACTGCACCCAATGGCCGTGCAAAAAAAGCCAGTGAAAAAGTGGCCAGCGACTCGAGCGTTGCCAAAGCCGGATCAGAAGAGGGGAAAAATAATTTCGGGAATACCAGTACCGCGGCTGTTCCGTAAATATAAAAATCAAAAAATTCAATCGTAGTGCCAATGAGGCTTGCTGCAAGTATGCGCCTTACCGGATTTGCTGGAACTGGATTTTGGTTCATAGACGCAAACATATGAAAATTGCATTTATGGTTATGTGCAGCTTCTCACAGGGAACAGATTTGTAGTAAACCAGGTCTTGAATTCAGCTCAATGCCGTCATAGTCTTACGAAAAAGTCAAATAGTTGCCACAAACGCCTGAAAGGAGTTGTCTTTAAAACTGTTTTATTCAATACAGCTATTCTACACTTTTTTTCAATTTGTACAAGGGGAGTGTAGTCATCAGTTCTTTGATAACCATAAAAATGAAGTCTTTGTTATTTTAGCAGTTGCTTGTTTGTTCTTTTACTATTTTGAAGCAATACTACATCCATTACTTTACTTTTAACAGTAGGTACACTAATGTACAATAATAACTTATGGTACAGCAATGAACAAAATCAAGCAGTTATGGCAAAAAATAAAGTAAGTGTTTCTGAAAAAACCTGCACTTTAAAAAAAGTCTTAGCTATACTAGGTGGCAAATGGGCAATGCCTATTGTCTATATTTTGTCTAAAGCCAAAGGCGAAAAATTATTACCGAGCATTGTAGCATTGCTGCATTGGGATCAGGAGTTTACGGTCTGATTATTTGATAGCATGTCTGCCAAAAGCTTTTTTAATAGTACTTACCTACTTAGGTGTCGGAATTTGTTCTTCGAGCATTTTA
>CALPNW020000129.1 GCA_943325035.2 Sphingobacterium thalpophilum
CCTGCCGGCATCTGCCATTCCACTGGCTGAAATGATGACACAAGGCTGCCCCAGTTCATTCAGGTTCTTGCTTTCATTAACGGTTTTAATAAAGTTCAACCCTTTAAAATCAAACGGATCTTCGTCATTTTCCATTACTTTTTTTATCCGCTTATTAAAATAAGCCGGATAATTTTTTAATACCGAAGTAGCTTCCCTGCTGAGCGGACTATCTACATAATAAGGAACTGCAGGCAGTCTGTTTTCTACTTCCAGCTGGTTCAAAGCATACAGCAATTCCTGGGTACGCCCAACACTAAATGCCGGTATGATTAGTTTTCCTTTTTTCTCTATACAGGTATGGGTGATCCATTTCTCCAGTGCATCCACTGTGCCAAATACCTCATTATGCAGCTTATTGCCATACGTACTTTCCAGAATAATATAATCAGCCTGATCAAAAACTGCAGGAGCACGCAGAATAGCATCGTTGTACCTGCCTACGTCTCCGCTGAAACTGATACGGGTAGTTTTCCCCTCTTCTTTAATTCTCAGGTGAACTGCCGCACTTCCAATAATATGCCCTGCATCAGTAAATAAGAATTCTATTCCATCTTCTATTACTGTCCATTCATCATACGCCACCATTTTAAACAGGGTCAGTGCTTCTGCGGCATCTTCCAGATCATACAGTGGCTCATAGGGAGGCAGCCCCTGCCTGGCCCGCCGCTTATTAATAAACCGGGTATCGTCTCTTTGAATTTCTGCCGAATCTTCCAGCAAAACAGCCCCCAGCTCCTTGGTGGCCGGAGTGGCAAAGATGGTTCCCCTGAAACCGTCCTTATATAGTTTAGGAATGAGTCCGGAGTGGTCTATGTGCGCGTGAGATAAAATGAGGTAATGAATAGTGGCCGGATCAAATCCAAAATCCTCGTTCAATAGAATGGTTTCCTTTCCCATTCCCTGAAACATTCCACAATCCAGTAAAATATTTTTTCCATTCTTAAGCGCAATCACATGCTTGGATCCGGTTACAGTTCTTGCTGCACCATGAAATGAAATGTTCATACGGCTTTGGCTTTAAAACTCCAGGTTACAATAAATTCAGAAACGGTTTCTCCCTGCTCATTGGTTCCAACAGATTTACATTGCAGGGTTCTTCCCTCCCCGTTGGCAATACAGGCTTCGATGGTTTCATCTACGAGTGCCCCATCTGTGCAGGTAAAGGAGATCAGGCCCGTAGCTTTCTTGAAAAATTTACCTTCGATCTGTACCACCAGCATACTTACCGGCGGATTCCTTTTATAGGTTTGCCCTACCGCAAACAATCCGGTACTCATTTCAGCTGCCATAGACTGAACGGCAAAATACATAGAATTAAACGGATTCTGGTTGAGCCAGCCATGCTTTACCACTACAACAGCCTCGTCGGCATTGAGCCTGGCAATGCGCAGCCCTGCAACAAAACTTGCGGGTAATTTAATCAGTTTAAAAATTGCAAACCGAAACGGGTTGCTGATCATTTTCTGAAAATGCGGAAACTGAGGATTCATATCCCAAGTTAATCAATATTAGGATTATAACAACAAAGCTGCCAGGAGATAATCAGCTACCAAAATCAGTATACAGCTAACTACCACAGCACTTGTGCTGGCCCTGCCTATTTCCAGTGAACCACCTTTTACATTGTATCCAAAATACGCGGAAATACTGCTGATAATAAATGCAAATGAGTATGCCTTGTACAAGGCAAAATTAATATTGTAAAAGTTGATGTTCTGGCGAAGACCTGTATCAAATATATCAGTTGCCAGAATACCTGCAAGATCTCCTGCAGTTCTTCCGCCCCAGATACCCAGTACGGCAGAGATCACGATCAGGCAGGGTACAACAACCAAGGCCGCAAGAATTTTAGGCATCAGCAAATAGTTCCTTGTATTGATGCCCATAATTTCCAGTGCATCGATCTGCTCACTGATGCGCATATTGCCTAATTCACTCGCAATCTTACTGCCTATTACACCGGCAAGCACAATGCTTACCACTGTTGGAGATAACTCCAGAATCATACTATCCCGAACGATTTGCGCAATGGTTGTTTGCGGAACCAGCGGACTTACCAGCTGATAAGCAGTTTGTACAGTAGATACCGCACCCAGAAACAGCGATACAATTACTACAATGGGCAGTGCGCCTAAACCAATTTCTACACACTGGTGCATAAATTCCTTCCAATACATACGCCAGTTCTCCGGCCTCGTAAACATGCCTTTCAGCATCATCAGATAAGTACCAAAATGGTTTAAAAATGTAGACATTTATTCCTTGATTAGCAATGTTATTAAAGAATGAATCCTTCGCCTGAACCAGTTATTATTTTCCTTTCTTTCTGCGTTTCCACCAGCTGCTTCTCTGTACTTCTTCTCTTGTGTCTGTTCTGCATTTCAACTGGGCATCCACTACTGCCACCTGTGCCATATTGATAATACTTCTGACTGTGCTACCCAATTGCAATACATGTACCGGCTTTTTAAGACCAAGTAAAATTGGCCCGATTGCATCTGCGCCCCCTACTTCCTTCAGCAGGTTATAGGTTACGTTACCTGAAGTCAGATTAGGGAACATCAATACATTCACATCTTCGTCTACCAGGTCACTGAAGGGATAATTGTCTTTTAAAATTTCCTTATTAAATGCAAGAACACCCTGCATTTCACCATCTACAATCAGTGATGGATTGCGTAGTTTTAAAATTTTCGTTGCTTCTGCTACCAGTTTTGCCTCCGGAGAATCACTGCTTCCGAAATTACTGTAACTCAACATCGCAATTCTTGGTACCAGATTAAAGTTACGGACTTCTTTGGCCACCATCATGGTGATATCGGCCAGCTCTTCTGCAGTGGGATTAAAATTTACAGTAGTATCCGCAAGGAATAATGGCCCTTTCTTAGTAAGCAATAAATACATACCCGCAATCTTCTTCACTCCTTCGTCTGTTCCAATGATCTGCAGGGCCGGACGTATTGCCTCAGCGTAATTTTTAGTGAGGCCGGATAACATCGCATCTGCATCTCCTGTTTCTACCATCATACAACCGAAATGATTCCGGTCTTTCATGATCTTTATACTTTCGTAATGGTTCATTCCTTTGCGTTTTCTCTTGCTGAAAAACAGTTCGCCATAAAACTCACGCTTCGATTCCATTTCGTCGCTGCGCGGATCAATGATTGGAATATCAACGAGGTCTATATTGTTCTGCTCTGCAATCCGGTTGATCTTTACCGGATCGCCCAGTAAGATCGGATAGGCAATGCCATCATCATATAAAATGCTGGCCGCTTTCAATATTTTTAAATTATCCGCTTCTGCAAAAACAAGGCGCTTAGGATCTTTTCTTGCCTTGTTGCCGATCACACGTATCAACTGATTATCCAGTCCTAATCTTTTGTTCAGTTCCAGTGCATAAGCATCCCAGTTGGCAATGTTTTTCTGAGCTACCCCGCTTTCCATTGCAGCTTTTGCAACAGCGGGTGCAATGGTGGCCAATAACCGCGGATCGAGAGGTTTGGGAATAATGTATTCAGGACCATAACTCATATTGGTCTGATTGTAAGCCATGTTAACGATATCCGGCACGGCTGTTCTGGTAAGTTCCGCCAGTGCTCTCACTGCAGCCAGTTTCATGGCCTCATTAATTTGTGTGGCACGAACATCCAGCGCACCCCTGAATATATAAGGAAAGCCCAGTACGTTATTTACCTGATTAGGATAATCAGATCTGCCTGTTGCCATAATAATATCTTTACGGGCACTGGTGGCATCTTCATAACTGATTTCGGGATCGGGGTTAGCCATCGCAAAAACAATCGGGTTCTTAGCCATGCTTTTAATCATATCCGGTGTAATAACATTACCTACACTTAATCCTAAAAAGCAATCCGCATCTTTCATGGCCTTATCCAGCGTCCAGCTGTCTTTCTTAACAGCAAACTTTGCTCTGATTGGCCCAAGATCTGTTCTGCCTTCGTGCAAGACGCCATCTTTATCAAACACAATAAAGTTTTCATACCTGGCACCCAATGCTACGTATAACTGAATACAGGCCATAGCAGCTGCACCGGCTCCGTTAATTACAAATCTTACTTTATCTATTTTTTTCTTCTGCAGATCCAGTGCATTCAGCATAGCCGCACTGCTGATAATGGCAGTACCATGCTGGTCGTCGTGCATCACCGGTATCTTCATCTGCTCTTTCAGCTGTTGTTCTATATAAAAGCATTCCGGTGCTTTAATGTCTTCGAGATTAATGCCACCAAAAGTTGGCTCGAGTGATTTTACGATCTGAACGAATTTCTCCGGATCTTTTTCATTGATCTCAATATCAAATACGTCTATATCAGCAAAGATCTTGAACAATACGGCCTTGCCTTCCATCACTGGCTTACTTGCTTCAGGACCAATATCTCCCAAACCCAGCACAGCGGTACCATTGGTAATTACCCCTACCAGATTCCCCTTGGCAGTATACTTATAAATGTCTTCGGGATTATTTTTGATCTCTAAACAGGGAACGGCAACGCCAGGACTATATGCCAGCGATAAATCGCGTTGTGTTTTGGCTTCCTTCGTTGGTACAACTTCTATTTTTCCCGGACGGCCACTGGAATGATATTCAAGCGCCTGTTCGTTTCGTAAATTCTTCTGTTTAGACATATCGTTTTTTTAACACCAATCTTTTAATAGTTATTTCACATTCAGGCCGGCCCCTAAAAATGCCATCATGCCAACACCGGTTTCTATGGCGTTTTCATCAATATCAAATTTAGGTGTATGTACCTGGTGAATGATTCCCTTTGATTCATTGCGAACACCCAATCTGTAAAAACAGCCGGGTATTACCTGTGTATAGTAACCAAAATCTTCTGCTCCCATTCTGATCTCTGTTTCCTCCACGTGTTCCTTACCCATAAACTCATTGGCCAGTTGCCAGGCGGCCTCCGTAAATACCGGGTCATTATCCACTGTCGGATATCCTATATCAATATGCAGATCAATTTCTGCGCCCATGCTTTCAACGAGTCCAACAGCATTTTTACGGATCAGCTCATGCGCCTTATATCTCCAGTCCTCATCCATAGCCCTGAAAGTGCCCATTAGCTTAACTTCGCTTGGAATAACATTGGTGGTGTTACCTCCCTGAATAGAACAGATAGACAATACAGATGGTGACAATGGATTTTTATTTCTGGAAATGATCTGTTGCAAACTCACAATTAAATGAGATGCAATTAAAACAGTATCTGCAGTAAGATGTGGTGCCGCAGCATGGCCACCCTTGCTTCTGATGGTGATGTATATTTCATCCGCACTGGCCATCACGCGTCCTTTACGGAAACTGAGCTGGCCGGTATTTAAACCCGGGTGCACGTGCAAACCAACAATACCCTGAGGCCTTGGATTTTCCAGCACGCCCTCTTTGATCATATAACTGGCCCCGCCCGGATTGCGCTCTTCACCCGGCTGAAAAATCAGTTTAACGGTTCCTTCCCATTCGTCTTTTAATTCATTTAAAATTTTAGCAGCACCCAGCAAAATGGATGTATGCACATCATGCCCGCATGCATGCATCACGCCGTTGTTGGTGGATTTATAGGGAACATCATTCTCTTCTACAATGGGAAGTGCGTCCATGTCTGCACGTAAAGCAATTACCCGGCTCTCCGGATTTTTACCGCTGATAATTCCAAGCACCCCTGTTGTAGCTTTTGGCTCAAAAGCAATTCCAAGTTCAGTCAGCTTTGCTTTAACGTATTCAGCCGTTTTAAATTCCTGGTAACTTAATTCTGGATTCGCATGCAGCTGTCTTCTGATACTGATCAGTTCAGGAGCATACTGTTTGGCTAATTGTTTGATTTTTTCGTTCAGCATGAAAATAGATTGGCTCAAAAATTGTCTTCGTCTTTAGGGAAATATTCTATTGCATCTTCCACTATATAAACCCCCTGTGGAAAATACTTATTTATTTCTTTGCGAAATTTTTCCGCTTCTTCCTTTTTTAAAAAATTACCAACCCTTACTTTAAAATTGGGTGACTGAAAAATCAGGTAACTTTTCTGCTCAGGAAAACGATTCATCATATCGGTCTTCATCTGCTGCGCATTGTCTCTTTTACTTGTACTTGCCACCTGTATGCGGTAACCTTTGTATTGTCCTCCGCTGGTCATCATGGAACTGCGCTTGTTAATTTGCCCCTGCTTTGCAGTTAATACATCAAAACGCGCATCTTTTATCACAATGATCGTGTCATTGGCCTGTACCACTTTTACCGTAAAGGCAAAGAGTATAGGCAGGATATATCTGGCGACTTGTGTCAGGGTCATATTTAAAGGTATAACAATGCAAATAAAGGTACGTAAAACCTAATATCCACCCTGTTCTGAGGCAGGGGCGCCTGTTACTATTGCAACTCCGGCACTACAGCCTAAACGGGTTGCACCGGCATCTATCAGTTTTCTGGCAAAGGCATAATCCCTTATTCCACCAGATGCTTTGATCTGTACGTTAGACGGAAGATGTTTTTTGAATAATTGAACTGCTTCTACGGTAGCGCCTTTTTCTGCATAGCCAGTGGATGTTTTCAGGAAATCGATACCTGCCACTCCGTATAGTTCACAACATTTGATAATTTCATCATCGGTAAGAACACCGCTTTCAATAATCATTTTCATCACTTTGCCCTTACTCTTGATAAAAGGCATCAGGTGACTGAGTTCATTGGCAAGGTATAGCCAGTCTGCATTTTTAATGGCACTGATATTTGCCACTATATCCAGCTCATCCGCACCATCCACAATAGCCAGTAAAACCTCAGCCAGTTTTGCTTCCAGCGCAGAATAGCCAAAAGGAAATCCAATTACGGTAGCCACTTTCACCGGCTTATCGCCAATAAATTCTTTTGCTTTTTTTACAAAATTAGGAGGAACACATACTGCTGCAAACCCATATTCTACCGCCTCCTGGCATAGTTTTTCAATATCACTTACCAGCGCAGTTGGTTTAAGTAAAGTGTGATCGATATAGCTTGCGATTTTCATGGCTTGTATTTTTTATGCGTCTTTTCCATGACAGGATTTGAACTTCTTGCCACTTCCGCAAGGGCAAGGATCATTTCTACCGATTTTCGGGCCTACTTTAACCGGCTCCTGTTTGGCGGGTGCCGGATCGTAATAATCATTTTCATTGGCTCCGAAATCCTGACCGGCAGCATCTATTGCTTCCTTATTGGCACTTAATCTGCTTAGATCTGTTTTTTCCTGATGACCTTCTTTCAATTCATCTCCTTCCGCCAGAGGAATACTGGCATGACACAGAAACTGAACGATCTCCCGGTTCACTTCGCCATCCATTTTCTTAAAGAGTTCAAAGGCCTCCATCTTATAAATTACCAATGGATCTTTCTGCTCATACGTTGCTGTCTGAACACTTTGTTTCAGATCATCCATAGAACGTAAATGTTCTTTCCAGGAATCATCAATAAGCCCCAGTGTAACTGACTTTTCCAAAGCACTCAATAGCTCGGCACCACTGCTCTGCAGGGTTTTTTCCATATTAGCCAGCACCTGCATTTGCTTTCTGCCGTCTGTAAACGGAACGATCACATTTTCTACATGAGATCCCTGTTGCAATTTGATATTTTTAAATACCGGTACAGCCTGAACCATCAGATCATGCTTTCTGCGTTCGTAGTTGGAGATGGCTTCGGAATATAATTTTTCTGCCAGCTGATTTTCGTTAGACCGGCTCAGTTCTTCTTCTGTAATGGTTGTATCAATTCCAAAATTAACAATACCTGCCAAACGGAATCCTTCATGATCGTTCTGCTCTTTGAATGCGCTCACCAAACCTTCGGCAACTGCATACATGGCATTATCCAGATCAAGCGCAAGGCGTTCTCCAAACAAGGCATGGTTTCTCTTGGAATAGATCACCGTACGTTGCTTGTTCATTACATCATCATATTCCAGCAAACGTTTACGGATGCCAAAGTTGTTTTCTTCTACTTTGCGCTGCGCTCTCTCAATAGATTTGGTGATCATGCTGTGCTGAATCACTTCTCCTTCCTTGTATCCTGCAAAGTCCATCACTTTGGCAATACGTTCACTTCCGAACATACGCATCAGATCATCTTCGAGCGAAACAAAGAATAAAGAAGAACCCGGATCACC
>CALPNW020000130.1 GCA_943325035.2 Sphingobacterium thalpophilum
AGCATTCCTGGCCGGTCAGCAGGAAATTCTTCAGGTCTGCAAGGTAGCAGTCCTGACTTTTCAAAAATACCGCTTTTAGACAATTTTTGGGATTGATTCTGCCTTTTAAGGCCGATATTTGGCCACTATTTTAAAAAAAGTTTGAATAAAAGACACTAATGAAGGATTTTTCTTATATCACCAATTCGCATCCGGCATTTATAGAGGCACTTTACCAGGATTTTGTAAAAGACCCTGCAAGTGTAGATCCAGACCTGAAAAAGTTTTTTGAAGGATTTGATTTTGCTGTAGTAAATCAGCCCGCTTCATCGGCTGGCAGCGCAAAGTCTGCCGCCAGTGGGATAGACTGGATGAGTGAGATAAAAGTATACCGGTTGATTCTGGGTTACAGGAATAAAGGCCATCTGATTGCCACTACAAACCCCATCAGATCCAGAAAAGACAGAGGCGCTAATCTGGAGCTTTCTTTTTTCGGATTAACGGAGGCTGATCTGAACAATACGTATCAGGCAGGTAATCTGATTGGTCTTGGCGCTGTTACATTAAAACAAATAATTACTCACTTAGAAAATGCTTATGCCAAACATGTTGGTATAGAATTTAAATATATTGGTGATCAGAAAAAAATTGACTGGCTGACCAATGAGATGGAGAAAAACTTTTCTGCCAGTTTATCTATCGAAAAACGAAAACGAATCCTTGAGAAACTGAACCAGGGGGTGATGTTTGAAAAATTTCTTCACACCAAATATATCGGGCAAAAAAGATTTTCACTGGAAGGGGGAGAAACCACGATAGCCGCACTGGATGCAATTATTAATGTTGCAGGAGACAATGGTGTGGAAGAAGTAGTGTTAGGCATGGCACACAGAGGTCGTTTGAATATACTGGCCAACATCATGGGTAAAACCTATGAACAGATTTTCAGCGAGTTCGAAGGAACTGCAGCCATCGATCAAACCATGGGAAGCGGAGATGTGAAATACCATATGGGTTACGGAAGTGAAGTGCTTACCATGTCTGGTAAAGACATCTACCTGAAATTAATGCCCAATCCGTCTCACCTCGAGGCCGTAGATCCGGTTGTGGTAGGTTTTGCCCGGGCCAAAGCAGACGTGATGCAGCAAAGTGAGTTCGATAAGATCCTGCCAATACTGATTCATGGAGATGCATCGGTAGCCGGACAGGGAATTGTTTATGAAGTACTCCAGATGTCTAATCTGCGTGGTTATTATACAGGCGGAACGATTCATTTTGTGATCAATAATCAGATCGGTTTTACAACAGACTTTGACGATGCAAGAAGTGCGGTTTATTCTACGTCGGTTGCTGCAATGGTGCAGGCACCGGTGTTGCATGTAAACGGAGATGATGCAGAGTCTGTGGTGAAATGTGCGGAGATAGCAACACGTTACCGGCAGGAATTCAACAGCGATATTTTTATTGATATGGTATGCTACCGCAAGCATGGTCATAACGAAGGAGACGATCCGAAATACACCCAGCCTCAGTTGTATGCACTGATCGATAAGCATCGTAATCCGAGAGAAATCTATACCAGCTATCTGATGGAAAACGGGGAAGCGGACGCACAACTACTGGCAAAAGAAATGGAGCAGAAATTCTGGGCCGATCTGCAGGAACGGCTGGATGATATCAAACAAAACCCACTTCCCTATAAATACCAGCCTCCTGAACTGGCATGGAAGAGCATGATCAAAGCTACTGCTGCCGATTTTGAAAAATCACCTGATACTGCGGTATCGCCTGAAAGTTTCAAAATGCTTTTTGATGGTCTGATGAAATGGCCTGCTGATTTCAAGCCGTTAAAGAAGATCGAAAAATTATTACAGGATAAAATCAAACTACTGGAAACGGATGGTAAGGTAGATTGGGCCACAGCAGAGCTGATGGCTTACGGTTCTATTCTTACTGAAGGGAATATTGTTCGCATGAGTGGCCAGGACGTTCAGCGTGGCACGTTCAGTCATCGTCATGCTATTCTGAGAGATGAAGAAACCAACAAAGGATACAACAGGCTCAACCATTTTCAGGCATCACAGGAGAAGTTCAGAATTTATAATTCCTTACTGAGTGAATATGGTGTTCTTGGGTTTGAATACGGATATGCAATGGCTAACCCCAACGCACTCGTTTTATGGGAAGCACAATTTGGCGATTTTTGTAACGGGGCACAAACAATGATCGATCAGTTCATCACTGCCGGTGAACAGAAATGGCAGAGACAAAACGGATTGGTTATGTTACTGCCGCATGGTTATGAAGGGCAGGGGCCGGAACACAGCAGTGCAAGAATGGAACGGTTTCTTCAGATGTGTGCGGAACTGAATATTGTTATTACCAATATTACGACTGCCGCCAATTTGTTTCATATGTTCCGCAGGCAAATAAAATGGAATTTCAGAAAGCCGCTCATTAATTTTTCTCCGAAAGTTAATCTCCGTAATCCGGCAACATTTAGTCCTGTTGCAGATTTTGTAAACGGCGGGTTTAAGGAAACCATTGATGACGTTTTTGTTACAGAAGCTGCTGAAGTAAAAAAAGTATTGTTCTGTACGGGCAAGCTCTATTTTGAACTGGCAGACAAACAGACTAAAGACAACAGAAAGGATATTGCCATTATTCGTTTAGAGCAGATCTATCCTTTGCCGTTTAAGCAGTTGGAAGAACTGTATAAGAAATACAATAAGGCAACCTGGTTCTGGGTACAGGAAGAACCAATGAACATGGGGGCTGCAGGGTTTCTGCAGATGAATCTGAAAACAATTAATTTTGGTGTGATCAGCAGAAATGCAAGTGCTGCAACTGCTACAGGTTATGCAAAAGTGCACGCCAAGGAACAGGCTGAGATCATTGATACAGCATTTAATATCTGATGCGTTATTCTAAATCTAAATTCTACATTCAGAAATAAATAATTATGATAGAGATAAAAGTACCAACAGTAGGAGAATCAATCAACGAAGTAACTTTGCTGAAATGGACAAAGAAAGACGGAGAGTGGGTTGAGCGCGACGAAGTAATTGCCGAACTTGAAAGTGAGAAAGCAACCTTTGAAGTGAATGCTGAGAAAGCAGGTATTTTGACCACTGTTGGTAAGGAAGGAGATACGTTGAATATTGGAGATGTACTGGCTAAAATAGATGAAACAGCCGCAAAGCCAGAAGGTGTTGCCGAGCCTGTTTCGGTACCCAAAGCTGCATCTGCTGCACCGGTGGCAAATCAGGCTTCAGTTACAGCTGTGCCAAATGATATCAAAGCATCTCCGGTTGCATCAGCTATCATTGCCGATAAAAAAGTAGATACTAAAGCAATTAAGCCTTCCGGTGTTGGTGGAAAGATTATGAAGCAGGATGTATTGGAGGCACTTGCCAACCCGGGTAAAAAAGCACTTGTTGCAGGGAGTGACCTGTTTAGCAGAAATGTTCGTCAGGAAAAAATGAGTGCATTGCGCAGAACCATCAGCAGAAGACTGGTTGAATCTAAAAATACTACGGCCATGCTCACCACTTTTAACGAAGTGGACATGACACGTATCATGGAAACCAGAAAAGCATTCAAAGATAAATTTAAAGAAAGCCATGGTGTAAATCTTGGCTTTATGAGCTTCTTTACAAAAGCATGTGCCATTGCACTGGGCGAATGGCCTTCTGTAAACGCTTATATAGACGGAGACCAGATCATCTATCACGACTATGCAGATATCAGTATTGCAGTTAGTACTCCAAGAGGATTAACGGTGCCTGTTATCAGAAATGTAGAGAGTCTGAGTATGGCTGAAATTGAAAAAACAGTGATTGTACTTGCCGGAAAAGCGCGTGACAGTAAATTAACTGCCGACGAGTTACAGGGCGGCACTTTCACTATTACCAATGGTGGTGTATTTGGAAGTTTAATGAGTACGCCAATCATCAATATCCCGCAGAGTGCAATTCTTGGGATGCATAAAATTCAGGATCGCCCGATGGCAGTAAATGGTTCGGTAGTGGTTCGTCCAATGATGTATCTGGCACTCAGTTATGACCACCGGATCATTGACGGAAGAGAGAGTGTGAGCTTTCTGGTAAGGGTCAAAGAACTGTTGGAAAATCCCGAACTCCTGTTATTGGGAAAGGATCCGTTGAAAGCCCTGTTGGAGCTTTAATAAAAAAATATGAAGTACGCGCATCAATATATTAAGTCGGCTGTTCTGCTGCTGGAATCCTACGATGGATCAGTTCCCTTGGCAGCTTTTCTGAAGAATCATTTTTCGCAACACAAAAAATTCGGATCTAAAGACCGGAAATATATTGCGCAGTTATGTTATAACTATTTCAGGCTCGGACATGCAGCTAAAAAGCTTTCGCGTGAAGAGGGCATCAGGGTGGCTGTTTTTTTAACCAGTGATACGGTAGAAGAATGGATTGAATTATTTCCTGAAAACTGGATCAGCAACTGGTCGGCAGAACTGAACGACCGGATTTCATTTATTGCAACAGTGCATCCTGCTTTTGATATCAATCAGCTTTTCCCCTTTCAGGATTTACTCAGCAATGAAATAGATGCTACCGCATTTTCAGTTTCACATTTAACGCAGCCCGATTTATTCATACGGGTCCGGCCGGGCCGGTTTCAGAAAGTAATCGGAAAGTTAACTGCAGCGAAATTGATTTTTCATCAGTTGTCTGAAACAACATTGTCTTTGCCAAACGGAACCAAGCTCGAGGATGTTTTAGAGATTGAGAAGGATGTGGTTATTCAGGATTACAGTTCTCAAAAGGTAGGGGAACTTTTTAATGCCATCAGCGAAAAGATAACTACTGTCTGGGATTGCTGCGCGGCCAGTGGCGGCAAATCTATACTCGCAAAAGATCTTCTTGGAGAACAACTCCAGGTAACCGTTTCTGATTTGCGTGCATCTATTCTGCACAACCTTAATCTCCGTTTTCAACGTGCCGGAATGGTAGGCTATAAAACTTATGTAGCTGACCTTTCGGATAATTTCCGGGCAACTGTAGCCGGCTTAAAGGATGCTACATTTGATCTGGTAATCTTTGATGCTCCCTGCAGCGGAAGTGGCACCTGGAGCAGGTCTCCCGAGCAATTGTATTATTTTAAAAAGCCAAAGCTCGAACCATTTCTGCAATTGCAGCAGCAAATTGTAAAGAACATATTGCCTTCCGTAAAAAAAGAGGGTTATCTGCTTTATATTACCTGTTCGGTATTTGCAGGTGAGAATGAAGCAATGGCTGCATTCATTCAGGCTAATCCCGGGTTCACACTAATCAAACAGCATTTGATTAAAGGGTATGCAGAAAAAGCGGATACGATGTTTGCTGCATTGTTTCGAAAGACTGCCTGATCTGTTGTGGAATCTTAGCTCAAGATCAGCTCTCCGCGCTGAATAATTCCACCACCTATCACATCATTGCCTTCATAAAACACAGCGCTTTGTCCGGGAGCAATGCTTTTTACGTTCTCGTAAAAACGGGCACGTAAACCATTGTCTGCGTTGTATAAATTACTGAGTGCTCCTTTGTCTTTATAGCGGATACGCGTAACCGCTTCCATGCCATCCGTGATGCCCTCGTATTTGATCCAGTTGAGTTTGCCGATAAGCATATCGTTCTGTTCAAGATCAGTTTCCTCTCCCAATACCACGGTATTGGTGTCGGGATGTATCTCTGTAACATAAACCGGTCTGCCCATCGCAAGTTCAAGACCTTTGCGCTGTCCGATGGTGTAAAATGGATAGCCTTTATGTTGTCCGAGTTTTTTGCCTGTTTTGTCTACGAACCAGCCGCCGGCAACCCTTTCCTCCAAACCAGTAACCCTGTTTTTTAGAAAACCCCGGTAGTCGTTATCGGGTACAAAGCAAATTTCATAGCTCTCGCTTTTTTTGGCCAGTTCCGGATACCCCATGTCAATAGCCATTTGCCGGATAGCTGTTTTATGATAACCACCCAGTGGCAGCATGGTTTTGCTCAGCAGTTCCTGATCCAGTCCCCATAATACGTAGCTCTGGTCTTTGGTTTCATCCAGCCCTTTACTGATCATATAGCGACCATTGCTGTGCTGACGGATTTCTGCATAATGGCCGGTTGCAATAAATTCACAGTCAAGCGCTTTTGCACGCTTTAAAAGGGCCCTCCATTTAATATGCGTATTACACATCACGCAGGGATTGGGTGTTCTTCCTGCAATATATTCATCCACAAAATTCTCAATGACAAAATCGCCGAATTCTTCTCTGATATCCAGAATAAAATGCGGAAATCCATGATGTACCGCAGCCTGCCGGGCATCGTTGAAAGAATCGATATTGCAGCAGCCGGTTTCCTTGGTACTGCTGCCACTGCTTGCATAATCCCATGTTTTCATGGTAATACCTATCACTTCATACCCTTCATGGTGCAGCATGAGTGCTGTAACGGTACTGTCTATACCTCCGCTCATTGCCACCAACACTTTTCCTTTACGACTCATTTTGTCTGTTCTTTCGGCAAAAGTAGAACAACTGGGCTAAAAATGCCCCGGTTCCGTGGAAAGGAAAGGGGCTTTGGTCTGTCGAAAAGCGAAAAAATCCTTTTTTACCCGATAAATGGCACCCCCAACCTTTGGAGATGCGTTCCGGAGGGTTAAAAAAACTTTTAAACCGCGGTTTATACGCATTTACTTAATTTCATTTTTCAGACATTTATAAAAACAATACTATGATCAAGTTAACAGCAATCGGTAATCTGGGAAGAGACGCGGTAATGAATACCGTAAGTGGCAAAAATGTAATCAATTTCACAGTTGCTCATACGGAGCGTTATAAGGATGCTCAGGGTAATCAGAAAGACAAAACCATCTGGGTAGATTGTGCTTACTGGACAGAAAGAACAGGTATTGCACCTTATCTCAAAAAAGGCACACAGGTTTATGTAGAAGGTCAGCCAGATGTAAGAACCTATACCACCAAGGAAGGGGTAAATGGAGCCACACTTTCATTAAGGGTTTCCAGTGTACAATTGCTGGGAAGTAAAACCAGTGAGGGTGGAAGCACAGGAAGTTATCAGCCTTCACCTGCTGCTGCTTCTTCACAGCCTTCTTCGCCAGCTGCTTCGGATATGTCAGAACCTTTTGATGATCTTCCATTTTAAGAAGATCGGTAATTGATCATACAATAAATACAGGAGGATGGCTGATGGTCATCCTCTTTTATTTAGGGGACGGGTAATATTGTGTGCCGAAATTCATGCTTCCATTTTGTGTTTAATGCATTCACCTGCGGGGTATTGCTAACATAGCGGTAAATTTGCTCCGAAAATAATATTACGGTTATGAAGGTCTATTCCTACGAACAGTTGTACAGTTTCACCCATGCAGTTTTTTCCGCCATGGGCTGCAGTGATCAAGATGCCACATTGGCTACCGGAGTATTGCTCTCCGCAGATCTCAGGGGAATAGACAGTCATGGTGTAGCCCGTTTAAGTGGCTATACCCGGTTGTGGCAGGCTAAAAGAATCAACACAAAGCCGGATATCCGAATCATACATGAAACCCCTTCTACCGCAGTAATAGACGGAGATGCAGGGCTTGGTTTAGTAGTGGCTCCTTTTGCCATGCAGGTAGCAATTGATAAAGCAAAACAGGTTGGAACTGGATGGGTAAGTGTGCAGAATTCCAATCACTTTGGAATAGCCGGTTATCATGCAATGATGGCCTTGAATCAGGACATGATTGGAATGGCAATGACCAATGCAAGTGCCTTGGTAGCTCCCACTTTTTCAGTAGAAAAAATGCTGGGAACCAATCCTATTGCAGTTGCAATACCTGCCGGGGAAGAACCTGCATTTGTTGCGGATTTTGCTACTACCACGGCAGCCAACGGCAAACTGGAGATGCTGCAGCGTAAAAATGCAGAGGCGCCGTTAGGATGGGTGCAGGACGAAACAGGTAATGCCAGTACCGATGCGAATATTCTGAAGAAAAAGGGCGCGTTGCTTCCATTAGGGAGCGACCGGGAACATGGGAGTCATAAAGGATATGCACTCGGAAGTATTGTAGATATTTTTTCTGCTGTTTTGAGCGGGGCTTCCTATGGCCCATGGGCGCCACCTTTTCCTGCTTATGTGCCAATGCCGGAAAATATGCCTGGCAAGGGTCTGGGACATTTCTTTGGAGCCATGCGTGTAGACGCAT
>CALPNW020000131.1 GCA_943325035.2 Sphingobacterium thalpophilum
AATCGCTTCATGTGGCATACTATAAAGTTAACGGTTTAAAGCATTTATTGAATACTGTTTAACCTGATCATTTAACTGTAAATTTGGTACATGAGAAACCTATTTGCGTTGGTATTGATCTTGTTATACTCCGGGGCTGTTTTTGCGCAAAAAAACAGTGAAGATAATCCACTGGAGAAACTGCTGAATTCCAATCCGGCACTCCAACAATTTATTGATCAGAAAGGCAGTCTGGGAATTCAGATCATTTACACCCAAATCAACAGAAACCGTCGCAATAAGCCCCGGTTTGCCAGTTACAGTTATAACCTCAATAACAATTCCTATTTCTATCCGGCCAGTACGGTTAAGATGCCCATTGCATTTTTAGCCCTCGAAAAATTGCGTGAACTTAATATTAAGGGGCTTAACAGGAACACCACTATGATCACAGATAGTTCTTCTTCCATGCAGGACTATGTGTACAATCAACCCAATGCCTCCGATGGCAGACCTACTATTGAGAATTATATTCAACAAATATTTCAGGCCAGTAGTAATGATGCTTTCAATCGTCTGTATGAATTTTTGGGTCAGGAATATATTCAACAAAAACTTACCGCAAAAGGATATCCGGATGCTATTATCCGTCACCGTTTACAAATTACCCGAACAGCCGAACAAAATGCAACAACCAATGGGGTTCGTTTTTATGATACTTCCGGCAATCTGCTCTATTCTCAGCCAGCTCAGATAAGCAAGGCTGTTTATCCTGCGGTAGATGCCAAACTGGGCAAAGGTTATTATGCAGATGGCAAACTGGTGAATGAACCCTTCTCTTTTGCATTAAAAAACAGGGTATATCTGACCGATTTTCACCAAATGCTTCAATCGGTTATTTTTCCGGAACAATTCTCAAAGAAACAGCGCTTTAATCTCTCTGCCAGCGATCTATCTTTTATACAAACCCAACTGAGCAATTATGCAGGTAATGGACTTAGTGCGGGTAATAAAATCCTGTATTACGGATCAGGTAAAGATTCTGTAAATCCCAATATCCGCATCTTTAATAAAACAGGTGGTGCTTATGGATTTTTATTGGATGTGAGTTATGTGGCAGACCAACAGCACCAGATTGAATACATGCTCAGTGCTGTTATTTCCTGCAACCAGGATGGTATTTATAATGATGATCAATACGAATACAATACCGTGGGCTATCCATTTATGAAAGAACTGGGTAAAGCTGTTCACCAGTATGAAATTAACCGGGCACGAAAATACCCGCCTATCCTGAACGTCAAAACAGAACTGCGTTAACACAATACTTACAACTGTTAGGAATGTTTTTCCGAACTTCAAATTCTATTTCTGACCAACTATAATTATCTCAAAACATGGAACTTTCTTCCCTCCTGAACCGGTTTAATGAGCCTGAAACCCTTAAAATGGCTAAACTGGGCCGCGAATTACGCGCCAGTGGTATTGATGTGATCGATCTGAGTCTGGGTGAGCCCGATTTTGATACGCCTCAGCATATTAAAGATGCAGCAATCAAGGCCATTAATGACAACTTTAGTCATTATACCCCGGTACCCGGGTTTCTCGATTTGCGCGAAGCTGTTTGTGCCAAGTTATTCCGCGACAATGATCTCGATTATAAACCGGAACAAATTGTAAGTTCTACAGGAGCCAAACAAAGTCTGGCCAATGCCTTGCTGGCGCTGGTAGACGAAGGGGATGAAGTAATTATTCCAACTCCTTACTGGGTTACCTATTCTGAACTGGTTAAAATTGCGCGTGGTATTGTTGTTGAAATCAGAACAACTCTGGAAAATAAATTCAAGCCAACACCTGCTCAGGTAGAAGCCGCCATAACCAGTAAAACGAAAGTATTCATGTTCTCTTCACCTTGCAATCCGTCCGGTGCTGTTTACAGCAAAGCCGAACTGGAAGGACTGGTTGAAGTTTTCAGAAAATATCCTGATGTGATTATTCTTTCCGATGAAATTTATGAGTACATCAATTTTATGGGAAAGCACGAAAGCATTGCACAATTTGCAGATATCAAGGATCGGGTGGTTCTGATCAATGGATTGAGCAAAGGATTTGCTATGACCGGCTGGCGTTTGGGCTATACTGCCTCTAATGTAACCATTGCCAAAGCAATGGAAAAAATACAAGGTCAGTTTACGAGCGGCACCTGTTCTATCACACAGAAAGCAGCTGTAGCAGCACTTACGGGAGATCTTCGTCCTTCTCTGGAAATGGCAGAAGAGTTTACCCGCAGAAGAACAAGAACACTTGAACTGGTGAAAGCCGTTCCTGGTTTCAGGTGTTTTGAACCAGAGGGTGCTTTTTATGTATTCCCTGATGTGAGTTCTTATTATGGAAAATCCAATGGAATTGATATTATAAAAAATGCAGCTGATTTCAGTATGTATCTGTTGAATACCGCACACGTTTCTTCTGTAATGGGTGATGCGTTTGGAGAACCCAATTGTGTTCGTTTTTCCTTTGCCAACAGCATGGAAAATATAGAACGTGCCTGGCAAAGAGTTAATGCTGCACTTGCCTTGTTGAAATAATCTTTACGTAGTAGTATATTAAAAAGGGAATTTATCAGATGAAGATAAATTCCCTTTTTATTTATGGTATCAAAATATTCTGCAAATACGATTGATTAGTTCTTGCTGCCCTCTGCTATCCCACCCTTCTTACTGTCTACGGTAACAGTGTATTTTCCTTTTCCTTCTACAATCCATTTTACAGTGATAGTGCCAAGCCCGGGGATATTCGGTACTTCAATGATTGACGGATTGTTTTTTTGTTCTGTTGTTAAATTAAGATCGTTGTTTTCTACCTGCATTGCTGCTACTATTTTTGCACCAGTTGTAAGTTTAATATAATCAGGACGTTCAATTTTATTTTTTACATCCTGGCTGCTGTGTGTAGGCATTAAACGGCTGTTGGCAATTACGGCAGTTATTTCTGTAAACCCATCACCCAGGTCTTTTTCATTTATCGAATGCACCGATAATTTAGGCGTATGGTATCCATGGTAGATGGTGAATGCCATATTTCTGTGTGCATCTGATTCCAGCAAAAATCCAGGATGAGCTCTTCCAAAATTCTTTTTAAATCCACCAATCTCTACTTTTCCGTATTGCGGATGTTCATATTCTTTCCATGGAACAAATGCATCCTGAAATAATAAGTAGCGGTCAAAATTATACGAACTGTTATCAAAAGGATCTCTTGTTGCTTCTTTCATAAACATGAGGTATGGTGTCCATAACTCATTGGAATAAGTATAAACTCCTCTGCCTGCATAAAACCAATCCAGCTCTCCGCCATAAGCAGAATAGAGATCTTTGTATACCACCAGGTATTTATAACCAGGCATCAGTTCCTCTCCTTTCTTGGCAATGGCATCGTACACCTGAACATCCTGTGAATTATAGGTACTTGCGTCTTCCGCGCCACCAGGTCCTCTCAGAATCATTCCACCTGCATTGTGAAAGGATTGTGCTGCTGCTATATTTGGATGCTTCATTACAAATTCCATTACAGCCCGGTTCTCCGGTAAGGAGAATGGATATTTATAGGCACCGTTCTGAATATAGTTAGGCTGCCATCCCCATCCCCAATCACGGTTAGGATCATATTCAAATGCATAGCCATCCTCATTCACTTTTCCATCACCGTCGTTATCAATACCCTCTGCCCCCAGGAGTTCATATTCGCCAGTTTCATCAACACCGGCCTGTATCATATTTCTGGAATCTTTCGAATCTATTCTCCATCTGCCGGTAGTACTTTTTCTTCTGATCATGGTAATATTCCCATCACCATCGAGGTCATCATAATTATCTTCATTCACCAAACCATCTCCGTCATTGTCTACCGGTTTTACACCCGAACGCGGAGAGCTGGCTGTATTTGGCTTGTGCATGTAACTGTCTCTTGCATCCGGGTTAATAGTTGGCACAATGTAAAACACTTTGTCTGCCAGTAATTCCTGAATGAATTTTGTATCTGCAAAAGATTCGGTGAGGTACCACGCAGTGTACATTGCAAATTCCGCTCCCTGTATTTCATTGGAGTGAATATTACCATCTATGTACATACCTGGTTTTTTTAACTCTTCTCCTTTCTTAAAATCGGTAATGGTGAGGCACCAGAGATCTCTGCCATCATAGGATTTTCCGATGGAACTGATCTTTACAAGATCAGGATGAGCAGCTGCAATTTTTTTGCAGATCTCTGTGATCCCTGCATGGTCATAATACCGGTTCCAGGTAACAGTAACTTTTGGGTTTACCGGAGAGCCAGCAGCCTTAAATACCTGCTCTGCCGATTGAGCCTGTAAATTGCCGGATAACAGTAGTCCGGTTAATCCGATGATAGTGCTGAATAATTGTTTCATATGAATAGCTTTAAAAAATTAGAGTGATAGTTCAATGGTTTTAATACCTGCAGTAGGGCAACCTGCCTCAAGGATGACCTTCCCTTTCCCTTTAATCAACCAGCTGAATGTTTGAATTGCAGCAGGCTCCATATTATTGATCAGTACCATTTTTTTTCCACCAAGCAGTACTTGTTTTGAAGACAGATTTACAGCTACTCTGATCTTTTTTACAAAATAATTTTTATCCGAAAATTTGCTGTGTGTAGCCAATGAACCTTTGTTCAGCACATCTGCACTTACACGAGTAAGTCCATTACCCAGCGTTTCTGTTTTGATATTGATCACATCTATCTCTGGTTGCAATGTTGCCATTTTAACCAGAAAATCAGTATGTTTCCGGGTAATCTCCCCCATCATTTTGTACGGCGGATTAATGAGTACAAATGGGTCTATCCCTCCTACTTCCACCAATTGATTGGGATAGTCCGGATGTTGCACTGCTTTCCAATCGGTAAAATTATTGGTAATACCCTGTTGTGAACTCCATCTTAAATAATTGGCAATGGGATCTTCTGTTGTAAACGCTTTTTCTTTTTTAGCAGTATCAGGTTTTGCTTTTGGAACCCACCATCCCTGCGTACTAAAACTGTAACGGCCATAATGCTGATAAGCCCAGGCCATCAGATCACCTCCGCTTGTTCCCGTTTTAGGGGCTTCTTTGGAACCAATGATTTTATTGTATAAATCGGAAACAAGTACAGTTGATTTATCTTCATTTGCACTTAAATTATTATTGGAACTAAAGCTTACTACTGCATACACATTAAATGCATCGTACAGGAAATCGAACAGTGCTCTTGTTTCTTTTTCACTGGCCGGATAGTCTCCGGCACCTGGTGAAAATGTTTTGTGTTTATAGGTGGCGTTTTTGTTGAAAGCAATACCCCCTTCTCCATCTTCATTTAATTGTCCGTCCTTATCATTGTCAAAACCTTCTGTAAATAAAAGGTACCTGCCTTTTTCTCCTTTCGAAGGGTCTGCTTTTATCAATACCCGCTTGTCATCCGGATGCAGTTTATAATCCCCTACCGGAGATTCGATGCGCATCATAGTGATCTTGCCGTTTTTATCGAGGTCATCAAAAGGATCTTCGTTCAACCGGCCATCCCGGTCATCATCTGTTTGTGTAGCGTTGCCATTGCGTTCATAGTTTATTTTGGCAAAATATTGTTCCATAGCATCCGGGCTCATATTCGGAAACAGGTAATAAGTTGTTTTTGACAACAGGTTTTTAATACTGTCGGTGCCGCTTAGTTTCAGCAGGTTCTCCGCAAAGCCAATGACCATTTCTGTTCCCAGTAAATGGGAGCCTTCCACACCCCCTACCACAGCTATGGCAGGTTTGGTTTCTGTTTTACCGCTACCAATAGTTATCATCCTGATATCCTTACCACCGGCAGTTTTTACCAGCGTGCTAACAGACAAAAGCTGCGGGTATGTTTTTGCCAGCGCATCAATCCTGTTTTGCTGTTCGGAAAGTGTTGAATAATTCTGAGCCTTTAACCCAAGCAATAAGCCAAGGTTCAGGGCAAACAATAGTAGTTTTCTCATGAAGCAGATTTAGGTATTAAATATAACTGAAAAGCTATTTTAAAATAGTAAAAAAGGATAGATGGCAGCTACCTCCGAATGACTAAATTTGTTGAATGATTGATCCGGTTAAAGCTGAAATGTTCCAAAACAGGCTTACAAAAGTGTACAAGCACAAAAATAAATTGGCCAGAAGACAGTCCATTACCAGCTATCGTATCTATGACCATGATTTGCCCGAATTTCCGTTCAGTATAGAATTGTATGAAAATAATATTTATATAGCCGAATATCTGCGCAGACATGGCATGGAAGACGATGCACATGAAGCCTGGTTAATGGCTTGCATGGAAATCATCTTTGAGATTACCGGCGTACCAGTAGATAATATGTATTGCAAGCAACGCAAACGTCAGTCGCACCGGGAAGGACAATACGAAAAGCTTTCCGAGGAAAAGCAATACTTAACCGTAACAGAAGACGGCTTAAAATTTCTGGTGAATCTTACAGATTATCTGGATACCGGATTGTTTCTGGATCATAGGATCACACGCAATAATATCCGCAAAATCTGTAAGGGTAAACGGGTGCTGAATCTGTTTTGTTATACCGGCTCTTTTTCTGTTTATGCGGCTGCCGGAGATGCAGCAACGGTAGTATCTGTTGATCTGTCAAAAACATATCTGGCATGGGCCGAAGAAAATATGGCTGTTAACGGGTTTACAGACAAAGAAAAATACAGTTACATTCATGCAGACGTAAAACAATACCTGAAAACACTTAAACCGGATAGTTTTGATCTGATCATCATGGATCCGCCTACTTTCAGCAACAGTAAAAGGATGAAGGATATTCTTGATATTCAACGGGATCATGCAGAACTGATCAATGATGTATTGCAGGCAACAACAAAGGGTGGAATACTGATCTTCAGTACTAATTTTTCGCGTTTTGTGATGGATAGAGAAAGTATACAATCAGCAACCATCAGAGACATTACCAAAGCCACTACCCCATTTGATTTTGAGGGAAGACTGAAAAGATGGTGCTTTGAAATAGTTAAACAATAGCAGAATACTTACTCTGCTGATTTCCGGAGCATTTCGGCATGTAATTGAAGAATCTGAGGAACGATCAATTGCTGTTCATCATTCACAATCACCCAGTCACAAAGTTTCATTTTAAGATCCTGATCGATCTGCTGGTTCATCCGTTCAATAACCTGATCACGGGTCAGCTGGTCTCTGTTCATCACCCGTTTAATTCTTAGATGAGCGGGTGCACTGACCCCAATGATTCCATCAAGACCCTGGGCCGATCCAGACTCAAAAAACAGGGCAGCCTCTTTGATTACATATGGCGCTTTTTGATGCAATGACCATTGCTCACTTTCCCGGATAGTTACCGGGTGAACGATTGCATTGAGCACTGCCAGCTGATAGGGGTCTTTAAAAACAATTCCCGCAATATACGCACTGTTGGGAAGTCCATTTTCGTAGGACTCTTTGCCAAATGCAGCTACAATCTGTTGTTTTACGTCTTCATTCTCCTGCATGATTGTTCGCGCCAGCTTGTCTGCCTGTAACACAGGAATACCCAGCAGGCCAAATATGGCTGCAACAGTGGATTTACCACTCCCAATCCCTCCTGTTAATCCAATCCTGAGCATAGCGCATTAAAAAGCCGGTAATACAAGATTACCGGCTATAAATTTACTTGAATAAACGATATCGCTTACTTTTTGTCGGTTGCAGGCTTATTAATTGCCATCGTCCATTCCATGCTGATAGAAGATTTTTCAATCTTCAGGTAGCTGCCGGGGCTAACTTCCAGCTGAATAGTAGCGTCTTCATTGATTTTATTGATGGTACCATGAATACCTGCAATAGTTACAATTTTGTCGCCTTTTTGCATATTGTCAATGAATTTCTTCTGCTCTTTTGCTTTTTTTGCCTGTGGGCGAATCATAAATAACCAGAAAACAAGAATGATGGCTCCCATCATTACTAACTGAACTGTTCCACCTTGTTTTGGATCGGTAGATAAAATAATTGATGCTAAACTGAACATGCTGTTGTTTTTTTATAGTGATTGATGAACAAAGTATTAGTTGGTTGCCGAAGGTTGTTCCC
>CALPNW020000132.1 GCA_943325035.2 Sphingobacterium thalpophilum
AATATCCTGAATGCCTACTGCGTCGCAGGTTCTCATAACAGCAGAAATGTTGTGTGGATCATGCACATTCTCCATGACTATGGCCAGATTGCCCTGCCTGTTCCGTAAAACAGAATTAATTCGGTTGGTTCTTTCGGGAGTCATAATCAAAATGCTACCAATTGGTTTGTATATTCCTCCAATTACAGCTTTAATCAGCAAAAATGCAGATTAGTATTGAATTAATTGATATATTTTTATAACGTATCTGTTAGTCAACCCATATGACAACAAAAATTACCCGCACAGAGCACTTGCTCTGGATGGTGCCTGTTATTTCAGGTGCCATAATCTATCTCACATCACATACAGAGATGGTAATGGTATATTATTCTGGCACATACCTCCTTCTCAGTTATTCTCTGGCCACATTGATTTTTCTTGCAACACTCTTGATTCCCTTTATACTCCACCATTTCATGCGCCAAACAGAAGAACGGAGTTTTATTATTTCCTGGGCACATGTAATGCTGTCTATATCAATAATTGCATCAGTGCTGTTTATCTACAGCAGAATTCTGCCCATCAATACGCATTGGCGCTATCATGTGGGAGAACTGAACCCCTTCAAAAGATGGTCCTATTATAATTCAATGGCAGTCTTATTCACACAAATTTACATAGCCCTTCAGCTGTTGTACAGTGTATATGCAACCGTAATCATCACCAGGCATTATCTACAGAGTTCCAGACAGCTCAATGAGGAGTACGATTATATGAACGGGGAATACAATGAATCTGAGAGTAGCTTATTACAGCAGATGATCGCTTAACAGCACATCGATCTTCTCCAGCACTGCAGAAATCCAAGAGTATTTATTCATACGCTTTTCCCATTGCCGCCTGCTTCATTTTATGGGCAGTTTCTTTTCCCAGATAATTTTCTATCCGTTTTTCGACGAAGTAGATCATTGGCGTTAAAGCAATCGCCATCGTAAACTTGTAGGCATAGTTCACCAGACAGATAGCCAGTACCAGTTGCCAGCTCCAGTTATTGCCAATTTTAAACGCAATGAAGAGCACTACAAAACTATCTACCAGCTGAGAAACCACAGTAGAACCTGTGGCCCTGAGCCAAACCCATTTTTCGCCGGTCATTCTTTTGATCTTATGAAAGATGGTTACATCTATAAGCTGGCTCACCAGGAATGCAGTTAAACTTCCTACTATAATCCACATACCCTGGCCAAATATGCCGCCAAACGCAACCTGCATATTGGGGATACCCATATCCTGCTTGCTTCCTATCCAGAAATCGGCAGGTGGAATATTCATGGCAGAATAAAACATAATGAACGCATAAGAGATCAGTACCACCGCAGTGTAACTGATCCTGCGAACCGATTTAGGACCATAGTATTCATTCACAATATCGGTAATGATAAACTCCAGTGGCCATAGTAATACCCCACAGGTAAGATTGAATGCCAGACCCGATTGTCCAAAAAGTGTAAAGTTAGACGGAGCAAACCCGAATAATTTCTCGAGCGAGAAAATTTTACCGCCAATGCATTCGGCAATCAGGGCGTTGGCAACAAAAAAGGCAGTGATGCCCAGAAAAAGTTTGGTGGGTTTGTCTTTGAGGATATTGGTGATCATGAAGGAAGGATAAAATAGATATATAATTGGATTAAAACCAGAAACAAGTTAGTAAACGCCAGCCACAAAGGCAAACGAAAAGAAGACTTAGTAACTAACACCCCTGCGTACCAAAAGTTCACTGCCATGTTTAAAAAAGGGGCAACCATCCACCCGAGAATGATTACAATGGCCGTAAGATCGGGCTGATTGATAAAATCGTGGGTCCTTTGAATAATAAAACAAACTATAAAAAACAGGTTGCAGATGAATGCCAGCCGGGATGCATACAGAAGGTATTTCATGCAATAAAGTTATACCGTTAAGGGTAACGAACCAACCACCCGCCGGAAGCCCTGAAAGCTTCTGCCTTAAACACTTATCCTTAAACCTTTTTCCTTAGGTTTGCTGCTTATAACTGAACCTATGCAGCGTATCAACTGGAAAGCACTTATACCCCATGCAATTGCCATTGCACTATTTTTTGTGGTAGCACTGATTTATTGCAAACCCGCAATGGAGGGCAAAGTGTTACAACAACATGATGTAACCCAATGGAAGGGCATGGCCCAGAACTCTTTTCAATACAAAGACAAACATGGTCATTTCCCTTTGTGGACCAATGGCATGTTCAGTGGTATGCCTGCCTACCAGATTACGGGTATCAGCAGTAATCCAATATCAGTAGGTTATATCGGAAGCCTGCTTACGCTGGGGCTGCCCAAACCGGCGGGCGTATTCTTTTTAGCCTGTATCTGTTTTTATTTTTTAACCCAGGTGCTCCGCATCAATCCCTATATAGGCATCATCGGTGCCCTGGCATATACCTACGCTACTTATAATCCCATTATACTGGCTGCGGGGCATGATACCAAGATGAACGCCATCGCCTACCTGCCTTCTGTGATAGCATCGCTGCTACTGATTTACGAACGGAAATATTTATGGGGCGCTGCCTGCACGGCTTTGTTTACTGCGTTGCTGTTAGGTGCCAATCACTTACAGATCACGTATTATAGTTTCATTATTATAGCCATCATGACCATTGCATTTGCCATCAGCTGTATCCGGGAGAAAAACTGGAAACATTTGTTTCAGTCTGCAGGAATTGCAGTTGTTGCAGGCTTACTGGGTATCATGATCAATGCTACTACCCTCTTAACCACGTATGAGTATTCCAAAAAAACCATCCGTGGAGGAAGTATACTGGCCGATGGAAAAACCAATGCAACCAAAACAGGTTTAAGCAAAGACTACGCGTTAAGCTACAGCATTTATAAAACAGAACCATTGGTAATGATGTTCCCCCGCATGTACGGAGGCAGCAGCAATAACCTGGAAATTGCCGAAGATAAATCCAAAGCCATTGAAGCATTACAGCAGATGCCTCAACAACTGGGTCAGCAACTCCAGGGTGCCCTTCAGTTTTACTGGGGAGGTATTGATGGGGTAGGAACATCAGGCCCACCCTATGCAGGTGCAATCATTTGCTTTCTGGCACTGATTGGTTTTGTACTGGTAGATAAAAAATATACCTACTGGATTGCAGCAGCAGCAGCATTAACCATTATGATGAGCTGGGGTAAATACTTCGAAGGATTTAATGTGGCCCTGCTGAAATACCTGCCGATGTACGATAAGTTCCGTGCACCCAGTATGATTCTGGTAGTACCTACTTTCCTTTTCACCATGCTTGCCACCCTTGCGTTGCAAAAAATATTTACAGAAGAGAACAAGGAGTTGCTCTGGAAACAATACAAGAAGGGGTTACTGGTTGTTGCGGTAGTTTTTGCCATTGCAGCCATCGTATACATCAGTTCAGACTTTTCGTCTGACGGAGACCGCATACTCAGCCAGCAGGTGAATGCAATACCAGATGCAGCACAAAGAGAATCAATTGCTGCACCTGTAAAGCAATTCATAGACGGTTTAAAGGAAGATCGTAAAAGTTTATTTCTGGCAGACCTGTTCCGTACCTTATTGTTTTGTATAGCCGCAGGCGGTGCTATTTATGCATCCATTAAAACAAAGATCAGCTCACTGGCACTGATTGCAGTGATTGGTGTATTTGCCATGATCGATGTATTCGGCATCAGCAGTAAATACCTGAACAGTGCCAATTACCAGGACGCTGCAGAATATGAAAACACGTTTACACCCACCGCAGCAGACAACCAGATTTTAAAGGACACCGGTTATTACCGCGTATTGAATCTTACCCAGGGCATTTCAGGGGCATTTAATTCCGGGGCCTTAACCGCCTATTACCATAAATCGGTGGGAGGATATCATCCTGCCAAACTGAGTATTTATCAGGACCTGATAGAAAAACAGTTGTACAAATTTCCTGATTGTTTACCGGTGCTGAATATGCTGAACACCAAATACCTGATCATGCCCGATCAGCAAACCGGACAGGCAACGGTACAGCAAAACAGCAATGCATTGGGCGCATGCTGGTTTGTAAAAGGAATCCGTTACGAAAAAGGACCCGCCGAAGTAATGGATGCACTGACTTATTTTAATCCTAAAGACAGCGCAGTAGTAGAAGAAAAATACCGTGGGGCTATCACTGCAGCAATTGCAGGGGGTAATACTACCAGCAACGTTACGGATAGTTCAGCCAGCATTGTGCTGATCAACAATGACAACGACCAGGCCAATTATAGTTCCTCCGCTTCTGTAAAACAGTTTGCTGTATTCAGTGAAATATTTTACGATGCCGGCTGGGTGGCAATGATTGATGGTAAAGAAGCACCAATCGTACAAACCAACTATGTACTCCGGGGTCTGGTAGTTCCTGCAGGAAAACATGAGATCGTATTCAGCTTTAAGCCTGCCTCTTTCTATACCGGTAACAAAGCAGCTATCGGATCTTCTGTTGCTATCTGGTTATTGCTGCTTGCAGCGGTTGCCAGCAACTTCAGAAAAAACAAAACGGTTTAGTATGCAGAGGCCTGCTGTGCTGGGAATTATTTCGTATAAGGTATTTCCGGCGCAGATGGGTGGGCAGAAGTATATTGTCAATTATTATACAGAACTGGCAAAAAATGCCAAAGTGGTACTGGCTGTTTCTAAGGATAACCAGGTGGAACGATATACCCCTTATAAAACATTGCCCTTTCTGTACAATCACTGGCTGGCTTTTTTAAACCTGATCTATGTATACAGGCTGTGCCGCATTATTAAAAAAGAAAGGATCAATGTGATCATGATCGACCATTCCTATTTTGGATGGTTGGGTATTTTGCTGAAATGGCTGACCAGTAAAAAGCTGGCCATTAAATCGGCCAATATAGAAACACTTCGTTTTAAAGATATGCGCAGAATCGGCTGGCAATTGTACGACCTCTATGAGGGTTGGGTACACCGGCATGCAGACCTCAATTTTTTTATTACAGAAGAAGAAAAACAAAGGGCCATTACCAGATGGAACCTGATGCCGCAAACCTGCAAAACCATTTTTTACGGAACAAAAACTACCCATCCTGCCAGTGGTGAAGAGCGGAAAAATTACCGGAGAATTCTGCTTGAGAAAAATAATTTAAGCCCAGACACCAAACTTTTTCTATTCAACGGCACACTCGATTATTTACCCAATGCAGATGCCCTCTATGTGATTCTGAAAGAACTCATGTACCGGTTAGAAACCTCATCGGCTCCGTTCAGGATATTCATCTGTGGCAACCGGATCAGTGAGGAATGGGCCAAAGCACTGAATGATAATCCCAATATCATCTTCCATGGATTTGAGCAAAACATCAATAAATATTATTACGGTACCGACTGTTTTATTTGTCCGGTAACACTTGGAACCGGTATTAAAACCAAAATAGTGGAAGCGCTGGCACATGGCCAGCGGGTGATTGCCTGTAAAAAAAGCGGAGAAGGATTTAACGTGGCCGAACTGGGGAAACAGTTAACACTCATCGAAGACTATAACTGGAAGGCATTTGCAGATGCCATGCTGCAGCTGAACATGCAGGAAGAAAGCACTACGCCGGAATCTTTTTACAGGCAGTTCAACTGGCCTTCTATCGTTCAGGAATCAATTCTATCTTTACAGAAATGAGCCAAGCCGCATTAGCCATATCAGTTGTCATCTGCACCTATAACAGGGCGGGCTATATTGCGGAAGCACTGGACAGTCTTTGCAATCAAACACTGTCCAGAGACCGCTTCGAAGTAATTGTGGTCAACAACAACTCCACAGACAATACCGAAGCAGTTTGCAGGCAGTTCATCCAAACCCACCCCGGCCACCAGTTGTATTATCTCAACGAAAATCAACAGGGAGCCTCCTTTGCCAGAAATACCGGAGCAGCAATTGCCCGGTCACCCCTGTTGTGTTTTATGGACGATGATGCAGTGGCTGAACCCGATTATCTTTTACGCATGGTACAGTTCTTCGAAGAACATACCGATGCCGGCGGACTGGGTGGAAGAATCATACCCCGTTATATTCCGGAAGAACCCAGGTGGATGAGTCATTTTGTTTCCTCCCTGGTGGGCAATTTCGATTACAGTAAAGAAGTGGTGGTGTTCAGCCCCAATAAATATCCGCTGGAATCCAATATGGCTGTCCGCAAAACCGATTTCGACCTCATTAAAGGATTCAACACCGCACTTCCTGGTGTGGTAGGAACTTTAAGGATTGGCGGTGAAGGCAAGGACCTGTTTTTAAAACTAAAGGCCCTGGGCCGAACTATCTATTATGATCCTGCCATACGCGTAGAGCATATTGTGGAAACCAGCAAACTCACACCGGAATACCTCTACAGGGTAGCAAGCGGCATAGGACGGGGCGAACGGGTAAGAACCAAAGCCATCAGTGAGTTTACCTACCTTAAAAAGATCCTTGAATATATTTTTAAACTGGGCGCCTCCATGGTTTTGGCTGCTGGCTATTTATTTCAGGGAAGCCCTGCAAAAATGAAACCAGTTGTTCAATTCAGAATAGACGCATTAAAAGGCTTATTAAACCATTAACCGATAACCCCCATCAATTACCATGAACTTATACCATTATATCGTAGACAGAAAGATCAAAGGAACCCTGAGCCGTTGGTTTGGCATTAAGTTTCAGCACCCTTCCGAAACCTCCAAGGTACGCAGATGGGTACTACCCTATTGCATTGGCAAGGGATGTGATATCGGATTTGGCGGAGACAAAGTGGTAAAGACCAATTGTGATGGAATAGACTTTCCACAGCCCTACGCATTTGCCGGCAAAGACAAAGTAGATATCGGCTGCGATGTCATCAAAGATGAAATACCGGTAGCCGATAACACCTACGACTACGTGTATACCAGTCATCTGATCGAAGACTTTACCGATACCACAGATGCCTTAAAAAAATTCGTTCGTATCCTTAAAAATAACGGAACACTTATTCTGGTATTTCCTGATCAGCCAAAATACGAAGTGTATTGCAGGAACATCGGGCAGGCCATGAACCCCTATCATATTCATGCAAACATGGGATACGAGTTCATGCTCAACCGATTAAGGGAAGTGCCGGGCATACAATTCACCGAGCTCTTCAAAAGCAATTGCGACGTAGATTATAACGTAGTAATGGTGCTTAAAATTGAGAAAGCTGCCGCTTAAAATGTTTACTCATATAAATGAGCTGGTAATCAATGGCCGTGTTCCAGTAGTTCCAGTCATGATTACCCGGACGTTCTGTATAGTCGTGCGGAATTTTTAATTGAACCATTTTTTCATGAACCAGTCTGTTCATCGTTAACACCCTGTCTTCTGTTCCGCAATCAAAAATGATGGCCAGAGAATCGGATGGTTTATTGTCAATTATATTCAATACGCTCCAGTCTGTCCAGTATTTTTTATTAGTGGCAGTATCTCCCAGGCGCTGTTCTACCTGGTAGCCTTTGGTGATCACCGAAACATGCAATGCCCCACTCATACTTCCGCATGCGCTGAATAAATTGGCATGGCGAAACCCAAGAAACAAACCACCGTGCCCACCCATACTTAGTCCGGTAATGGCTCTGGCCTTGCGGTCTGCAATGGTTTTATAATTGGCATCGAGGTATTCGGGCACTTCTGAACCAACAAAAGTTTCATAGCGGTAGCTGCTGTCTACAGGGCTGTTAAAGTACCAGCTTCCAATGGCACCATCCGGGCAAACGATCATCAGTTGCAGATCATCAGCCAGCTGTTTTATATGCGGTACTTTTTTGATCCAGTTGCTGAAGTTTCCGCCAAACCCATGCAGTAAATACACTACCGGAAAGCGTTTGTCTTTTTCGGTAGTATAAGAATCGGGTTTAATCACCACCGTTTTGATGGCTTTATTCATGGAAGCACTTTTGATAGACACCGTATCTACCACAGCGGCATGGAGGTTCAAACAAAAAGCAACGAGCAGGAAGAGGGTAAGAAATTTTTTCATCCGATTCAGTTAGTGAGTTTATTAATTAGTGAGTGAGTTTATTAGCTAACTGGTCAGCTAGTC
>CALPNW020000133.1 GCA_943325035.2 Sphingobacterium thalpophilum
AACTATACCCTGCCTTTTCGCCCAACGATTTAATGTTTGGGGCTTTGCAGGCGGTAATAGGAACCGTTCCAAAGGGCTACAAATGGCTGGCGAATATACTTGGCATGAAAGGCTCATTAACAGAAGGCATGCGAACGGTAAGGAATTATACCAACAGCAATGATAGCTGGGCCAGAACCTTTTTTAATGAGTCGGCATTTATGTATCCGTACCTGCTGTTTTTTATTGAGAATAAAAAAGACGAGGCCTTACAATTTGTTCAGCAAAAAAACCTCGACCTCGTTAACAACCATCTTCATGCGTACATGGCCTCCAATTTGTCGCTGAACAATAAACAGGTAGATCTTTCGAGGTCCATTATTCAGAACAGAAATAAGTCTGCCGACTATCTGCCGCTGAGTGTATGGGATTTTCAAATGGGTTACGCAAGGCTGTACCACCTCGATTATAATGAGGCCAGGTATTATTTTGAACAGTTCACCCAGCAGTTTAAAGGACAGTTTTATGTAAAGGATGTATACCAGAAAATCAGCTGGTGCTATTATTTGCAGGGTAATAAGAAGGGTGCAGAAGAAGCCAGAAAAATGGTCATCAAAAAAGGCTCTACAGAAGCGGATGCAGACAAGAAAGCATTGAAAGATGCCAAGCTGATTTACTGGCCCAACCAGCTTCTTTTGAAAGCCCGGTTGCTGAATGATGGCGGGTATCACACTGAAGCCTATAAATTACTGGCCGGTAAAACAGAAAACAATTTTGAACTGGAAGAAGATAAACTGGAATTTGCCTACCGTGCTGCAAGAATTTATGACGATCTGGGAAGAACAGACGATGCAATCAGAACTTATCTCATCACCATAAAGATCGGCAGCAACCGCAAAGCGTATTTTGCCTCCAGGGCAGCCCTGCAGATTGCACAGATCTATGAGGCAAGAGGACAAAAAACGCTGGCCATTGCCTACTACCAGACATGCCTGAATATGGAAGACCATGAGTACAAAGATTCGCTGGACCAACGGGCAAAAGCAGGGATTGCCCGATGCAAAGGGGAGTAATAGAAAAAAGTCTGCTAATTGTATAAATAACCTTTATTAACTTGCCGCTCATAAATGCTTCGAAAGTTAATCATACAGAATTACGCCATCATCGACGAAATCACCATCGATTTCTCGCATCAGTTAAATATTATTACCGGAGAAACAGGTGCGGGTAAAAGTATTCTGATGGGGGCACTCAGTTTGATTCTGGGCGAACGTGCAGACAGCAGCGTACTGGTCAACAACCAGAAAAAATGCATCATAGAAGGTTATTTCAGTTCCGATCATAAGGCAGCAGTTGCGGAGTTTCTGCAGACCGCTGATCTGGATATAGAAGAAGAACTGGTATTAAGAAGAGAAATAGGCACCAATGGAAAGTCCAGGGCATTCATCAATGATACACCAGCCACTTTACAACAGTTAAAGCAGCTTGCCGGGCTGCTGGTAGATCTTCATCAGCAATTTGATACCCTCGAACTGGGAGACAGTGATTTTCAGCGGCAGGTGATAGATGCGCTGGCAGGCAACGATGCCGTGCTAACAACCTATCGCAAAACTTTTGTGGAGTGGCAGCAGATCAACAAAGAACTCAGCACTTTAAAAGAACAAAAAGCAGCATTCAATAAAGAAGCAGATTATCACCAGTTTTTGTTTGATGAACTGGAGGAACTTGGATTAAAGGAAAACGAGCTGGAAGAACTGGATGAGGAACTGAAAATACTCAGCAATGCCGAAGGTATCAAAGCGGGTTTAGACAAAGTATATGCCGCTTTAAACGATTGCGAGCAGCCCATCGTTCCACAGTTAAAACAACTCAGCAACCAGCTTCAGGCATTTACCGGTATGCATCCGGAAATTCCTGAACTTACCCAGCGGATTAATGCAACACAGATAGAATTGCAGGATATAGCCAATGAGCTCAACGGCATCAATGGAAATATTCAGTTCGATGAAAAGCGGATAGAATGGATCAATCAGCGGTTGGGGGATGGATATAAACTTGCTAAAAAACACAGTGTTAATTCCAGTGCAGCTTTATTGGCCATTAAAGAAAGCCTGTTTGAAAAACTGCAGAACGTATTACAGTTAGATGATGCCATTATTGCCAGCGAAAAACAAGCTCAGTTACTGCAGCAGCAACTGGAAAAAGAAGCCGCCATCATCAGTAAAGCCAGGCAGGCAATGATTGCTCCTTTTGAAAAAGAAGTAAATACCCTCCTCCAACAGGTAGGTATGCCCAATGCAAGGGTTCAGGTTCGGTTATTATCCGCCAGCCTCTACCAGTACGGGCAAGAGCAGGTAGACCTTCTGTTTGACGCTAATAACAGCAATCGTTTTGAGCCAATCCGCAAAGTAGCCAGTGGCGGTGAGTTAAGCCGCCTGATGCTATGTATAAAATCTTTAGTAGCGGAATCCATCGATCTTCCTACCCTTATTTTTGATGAAATAGATACGGGTATTTCGGGTGAGGCCGCCAAACAGGTAGGCCTGATCATGCAAAAAATGGCCAATCAGCGCCAGATCATCTGTATTACCCATCAACCGCAGATTGCAGGAAAAGCCAATGCACATTATTATGTGTACAAGGAAATGAAGGGAGAGCAGGTAAAAACCACTATCCGCCTGCTCGATACCAACGAACGCATTACTGCAATTGCCAGAATGCTCAGTGGAGAAAAACCTACCTCTGCCGCTATGGAGAACGCCAGAGAAATGATGAATTGAGTAAGCTCTACCAGTCTTAATGGCGTTATTCGTATATTCGACGCCGAATTGTAACCCCATTCCAAATTCATAATTCTAAACTCAATGGCGTATAACCTGCTTAAAGGAAAGCGCGGAATCATTTCCGGTGCATTAGATGAAAATTCAATTGCCTGGAAAGTGGCCGAGAAAGCACACGAAGAAGGAGCAACATTTGTTTTAACCAACGCTCCTATTGCTATGCGCATGGGAGAAATCAATAAACTGGCAGAAAAAACAGGATCAGTGATCATACCGGCAGATGCCACCAGTATGGATGACCTCACCAACCTGTTCACGCAATCACAGGAAGTGCTCGGAGGCAAGCTGGACTTTGTATTGCATTCTATTGGAATGAGTGTTAATATCCGTAAAAAAGTTCCTTACCCCGAATTGAACTATGACTATTTCATGAAGGGTATAGATGTATCGGCCCTGTCATTTCATAAAATGCTGGCTGTTGCCAAAAAAATGGATGCCATTAACGAATGGGGAAGTGTAGTTGCACTTACTTATATGGCAGCACAGCGTACCTATCCTTTCTATACCGATATGGCAGATATCAAAGCCATGCTGGAATCCATTGCAAGAAGTTTTGGTTACCATTACGGACTCGAGAAAAAAGTACGCATCAATACTGTTTCACAGTCTCCTACCAAAACCACTGCAGGTACCGGTATTAAAGGCTTTGGCGATTTCTATGATTATGCAGATGCCATTGCTCCGCTGGGTAATGCTTCAGCAGAAGATTGTGCCAACTACTGTATCACTTTATTTTCTGATTTAACCAGAATGGTTACCATGCAAAATCTCTTTCACGACGGGGGCTATTCTACTACCGGTGTAAGTATGGGTGTGATGGAAACATTGGGAATAGCCAATAAGGAATAATTGGTAGAACCTCATCATTCAATTTTAAAAAAATAAGTATGAGCTTAATTGATCTATTGGGATATTTTGGTGCATTCTTAAGTGCCATTACTTTTATGCCGCAGGTATGGCAGGCATGGAAAACAAAAAGCGTGGGTGATTTAAGTATCTGGATGATTCTGATCGTAGTGACCAGTTGCATTGTATGGCTGATCTATGCAGTGAATGTAAAGAGCGGACCGGTACTGGCTGCAAACTTAATTGTGCTGGCCTTATCACTGGTACTGCTTTATTTCAAGGTCACTTTCAAACCCGTTAAATAAACAAATGACTATGCTACCATAAAGAAAGGCTAACCGATTGAAAAATCAGTTAGCCTTTTTAAATAAAATATATAATACCGCTACGCTGTGCGTTCTATTATCCAACATGGATCGACGGGCACAAAGAGAGAGCGATTGTATTTAATACTCGTCTTCGTTAAACATGAAATCTTCCTGACTTGGATAGTCTGGCCAGATATCTTCTATGCTCTCATACACTTCACCTTCGTCATCCAGTTCCTGCAGATTTTCTACCACTTCCAGAGGGGCGCCGCTTCTGATAGAATAATCGATTAACTCATCCTTGGTAGCGGGCCAGGGAGCTTCTTCTAGGTAACTTGCTAATTCTAAAGTCCAAAACATAGTTTTCGATTAATTTTTGCAAAAGTAACCGTATAAACGATACAACCAAATGTGAGTTTAGCATCTTTTGTAAAGAAATGTTTAAAAAATGCCTGTTTAGGAGCATGGTTTTGTAGGTTTGTGGAGATAATCTTAGCAAATAAATGCTCAAAGCAGAAAAGATAACCCGAAAATTCGGGGATTTAGAGGTACTAAAGGGGGTCAGTTTAACCATTGAGAAAGGGGAGATTGTAAGTATTGTGGGCTCTTCAGGAGCAGGCAAAAGTACTTTGCTGCACATACTTGGCACCCTGGACCAGCCCGATTCAGGAACTGTACTGATCAACGACCAGCCTATCGGGGCCTTCTCCTCTAAAAAACTGGCAGCTTTCCGCAATGCCCATATTGGTTTTATTTTTCAGTTCCACCATTTATTACCCGAGTTTGACGCACTGGAGAATGTTTCCATTCCGGGATGGATAGCCGGGCATTCTAAAAAAGAAGTTCAGGAAAGAGCAGCATACCTGCTGGGCATTTTAGGCCTGGCCAACAGAATGAACCATAAACCAGATGAACTGTCGGGCGGTGAGCAGCAGCGGGTAGCTGTTGCAAGGGCCTTGATCAATCAACCTGAAATTGTATTTGCCGATGAGCCAACGGGTAATTTAGACAGCCAGAACGCCAGAGAGCTGCATCATCTTTTTGTAAAGCTGAATAAAGAAACAGGGACCTCTTTTTTAATAGTAACGCACAACGAAGAACTGGCCGCTCTCTGTGGCAGAACCATACATATGAAGGATGGACTTATGTTGTAATTATACTCTGGGCTTCCAGGGTATTTCAGGAACATTCAGCTGATGACTGAAGAAGCGGGATAATACAAACAGATAATCACTTAAGCGGTTCAGGTACTTGATCACCAGTGGATCAACAAATAAATCCTGCTCCTGCATATTTACGCAGCAACGCTCGGCCCTTCTGCATACACAACGGGCAATATGGGTTTGGGAAACAGCCAGATGGCCTCCGGGTAATACAAAGAATTTCATGGGAGCCAATACATCATTCATATGATCTATCTCACGTTCCAGCAAAGTGATGTCCTCTTCTTTTAAATCGGGAATTTTCATCAACGGCTCTTTGTCCGGATCACAGGCCAGCGAAGAACCAACGGTGAATAAACGATCCTGGATTTCTTTCAGGATGGTCCTTGTATGAACTTCGGCGGAATAATCACCCACCACACCAATCCAGGAGTTCAACTCATCTACTGTTCCGTAGGTATCTATTCTGATATGACTCTTGGGTACTTTTGTTCCTCCTATTAAGGAAGTTTTGCCCAGATCGCCTGTTTTGGTATATATTTTTGAAGCCATTTTGTTTCAGTTGATAGAATTACAAAACTAAAACAGAATAGTTCACTGAACGCTGATAGCCAGCTAAATATATTCTATACCGTATGAACAATATATTGCTCTTTGGTTTTGTCGGTTTCTACCAAACCATCCCTTAAACGAACCACCCGGTGTGCATAGGCGGCAATATCTTCTTCATGGGTAACCAGTATCACCGTATTACCGGCTTCCTGAATTTTCCCGAAAATACGCATCACTTCTACCGAGGTTTTAGAGTCGAGATTACCGGTAGGTTCGTCCGCAAGCAGTATGGAAGGGTTATTGACCAATGCGCGTGCAATGGCAACCCTTTGTATCTGGCCACCACTCAACTCATTTGATTTGTGGTGACTACGATCTTCCAAACCCACTTTTTTCAATGCTTCTATGGCTCTGTCCATTCTTTCCTTTTTGGGAACGCCGGCGTAAATCAGCGGAAGGGCTACGTTTTCTGCAGCGGTTAAGCGGGGCAATAAATTAAACTGCTGAAACACAAATCCTATTTCCGTATTTCTCACTTCTGCCAAATCATCATCGGGCATTTTGCTCACGTCTTTGCCGTTCAGGATATACTTTCCTCCGGTAGGAGAATCGAGGCATCCGAGAATATTCATCAGGGTGCTTTTACCACTACCAGATGGTCCCATCAGGGCCACGTATTCGTTTTTAAAGATATCCAGAGAGATCCCTTTTAAAACAGTGATGGCCTGATTGCCCATGTAATAGTCTTTCTCTATGCCTTCCAGATGAATGATAGAATCATTGCTTGCCATGAATAATTAATTTATTTTTTGATAACCGTGGGTACTTTAAAATAGGTGCCGTCTGTTGCGGGAGCATTCCGTAATGCCTCTTCGCGGGTAATGGATCCTTGTATTTCATCTGCTCTCCAGACATTCTCTGCATCACTCATAAACAGCAGGGGTTCAACACCATCCGTATTTACTTCCTGCAGCTTCTCAATGAATTCCACCATCCTGGTAAGGTCATGCCGAATGGATTCCTTTCTGTCTTCGCTGAATTCCAGACGAGACAAATGTGCCAGATGGTTGATTGTTGCAGGCGTGATGTTCATATTCAACAAAAATAAAAGAATCAAAGGCAAGTACCCGCTGTTAAATTTTAAAAGGCAATTAAATAAAAGCAGCGGTCAATAGCCATTTTGTAGCAGAACGGCTGCACAGAAAGTTCACCCTAAAAGATCCAGGAAGCAGCCAGGAAGCAACCAGGAAGCAACCAGGATCAGCCAGGATCAGCCAGGAAAAATCATATTGGCTCATTATCCGCTTTCTACCCCCATCCCCTATTTATAGGGAGTTCAATGCATCCGAAAAACTTTACCCTACAACACAAAAGTCAAGCTGGCAATGGATCTTATTCATTGATCCCGGTCAAGGCAGTTAAAAAAACCTTAATTGATATTAACAAATGTTTGCAATTAAAATCAAGCAATCAATAATAAATTTTTTAATTTAAATTATTAAATAACTATAACCCCCCCGATTATGTTAATTTATTCTCTTTTGGTTGTTTACCTGGTTTGTCTGTATCTGGCATACAAAGGTGCATCAGTATCCGAGGAGTAACGGCCTCTAACGAAAATTGCCTGAAAATCAAACTTTCCCCCATAAAAGTTTGATTTTTTTTATGCGTATATCCTATCTTCGATGAAAATAGTTGCATAACTAACTATTTTTATAAAAAGCAAATCTCATGAAGCGTTCTATCAAAAAAGTGGCCGTTTTAGGCAGTGGTGTAATGGGTTCAAGAATTGCCTGTCATTTTGCAGGTATCGGATTGCAGGTATTGTTGCTGGATATGGTTCCTGCGGCAGCGGCCGACAGTAAAAAACCTGCAGAAAGAAACAAGCTGGTCAATGATGCATTAACTGCTGCAATCAAAAGCAACCCCTCCCCTGTGTTCACCAAATCGGTGATCAGCAAAATTAAAACGGGCAACTTTGACGATAACCTGAAAGAAATAGCCGGCTGCGACTGGATCATAGAAGTGGTGGTAGAACGCCTTGATATCAAAAAGATTATTTACGAAAAAGTAGAACAGTTCAGAACCCCAGGAACACTCATCAGTTCCAATACTTCCGGTATTCCTATTCACCTGATGGCAGAAGGAAGAAGCGAAGATTTTAAAAAACATTTCTGCGGAACGCACTTCTTTAATCCGCCAAGATATTTACGCTTACTCGAAATTATTCCTACTCCGCATACTGATCCGGAAGTGATTAGCTTTCTGATGCATTACGGAGACCTGCATCTCGGTAAAACAACCGTATTGTGTAAAGAC
>CALPNW020000134.1 GCA_943325035.2 Sphingobacterium thalpophilum
TACACATCCCAAACCTTTTAGCTGGATGCCCGACTTTTTATGGGCCTATAAATACCCTCATAATGTAGTGGGTGAGGGAATCCCTATTCCGGGATGTAACGGGCCTTACTGCAATGAATTACCCTTTGCTGTATATCCTACACCGCTCTATGAGATTATAATGTGTATGATTTTATTCGGCATACTCTGGATGCTGCGTAAGAAAATAAAAGTGCCCGGGCAGTTGTTTGCAATCTATCTGGTCTTTAACGGCCTCGAACGTTTCTTAATCGAAAAGATCCGTGTAAATACTAAATACGATATGCTTTTTAATCCTACCCAGGCCGAGCTGATTTCTTTTGCCCTCATTATTGCCGGGATAGTATTGTTTATTCAATCCGGAAAATGGCAGGCCCGAAAGTCGGGATTAAAATCTTAATAAGCAGGCTCCGATTATTATCGGGGCCTTTTTGGTTATCTTTGTTCAAATTATTTCTATGCCTTCTTTTGATATTGCCAGCGCAGTAGACCTGCAAATACTCGATAACGCCATCAATACGGTAAAAAAAGAAATCGCCACCCGTTACGATTTCCGGGATACCACTGTAAAAGTGGACCTTAATAAAAAGGATTTTGTGATTTCTCTGGAGGTGGGAAGTGACATGCAGATGAAACAATTGATTGATGTACTGATCAGTCGTTCTATGAAGCAGGGAATAGACGGCAATGCCTTCGATTTTACCAAAGATGCATACCCAAGTGGTAAAACAGTGAAGAAAGAGGTTTCTGTGCGCAATGGCCTTAAGCAGGATGATGCCAAGAAGATCGTTAAAATGATCAAGGACAATGGTTTTAAAGTTCAGGCAGCCATTATGGATGATATTATCCGGGTAACCGGTAAGAAACTAGATGATTTACAGGAAGTTATCGCAAAATGTAAAACAAGTGACCTGGGCCTTCCGCTTCAGTTTATTAATATGAAGAGCTAATTTCGGCTAAAACCCGGTTTCATTTGGTATAAACAGGTATATTTTGTAGTTTTGCCATCCAAATTAATAATCGTACGGCCAAATCCGTACCACCTAAACAAAAAAATATGAAGAAAGGTATCCATCCAGACAATTACCGTTTTGTTGTTTTCAAAGACATGAGTAACGGAACAACTTTTATGAGTAAGTCTACAGCCAACACCAAAGAAACCATTCTTTGGGAAGATGGTAAAGAATATCCAATTATAAAATTGGAGATTTCCAATACTTCTCACCCTTTCTATACAGGTAAAAACATATTGGTTGATACCGCTGGTAGAATAGACAAGTTCAAAAAGCGTTACGCAAAAAAAGACTAATTCAACCTTTTTTGAATATAAATCCTGCTCTAATCAGCGGGATTTTTTTTGCTATTCCTTTGATTACCTTTGCTATCCAATTTATAGCTTATGCAAATAGATATTCTTGCTTTTGGTGTTCACCCCGATGATGTAGAACTAGGTTGTTCCGGCACATTGTTGCTTGCAAAAACCGAAGGCAAAACAACAGGTATCATAGATCTGACCCAGGGAGAACTGGGTACCAGGGGAACGGCAGAAACCCGTAGAACGGAAGCTGCAATAGCTGCTGAAATTCTGGGGGTAGATCATCGGGAGAATCTTGGAATGGCCGATGGATTTTTTTTAAATGATGAGATCAATCAGCGTAAAATAATAGCAGTAATCAGAAGGTTCAGGCCAACGATTATTCTGGCCAATGCCCCCGAAGACCGGCATCCGGATCATGGCAGAAGCGCAAAACTGGTGGCAGATGCGGCTTTTCTGGCAGGGTTACGTAAAATAGAAACAACAGGCCCCGATGGTCAGCCTCAGGAACCCTGGAGGCCAGCCTATGTTTTTCACTACCTGCAGGATCGGTTTCTGGAGCCCAGTTTTGTATTGGATATCACTCCTTTTATTGAACAAAAAATGAAGGCAATTCTTGCATACAGTACCCAGTTTCATAATCCGGATCTGAATGAGCCGGCTACCTATATTTCTTCACCGCAGTTTCTGGAAGTATTAAAAGGCAGAGACAGTATGCTTGGCAAACGGATAGGTGTAGCATATGCCGAGGGGTATATTACAGAGAAAACACTTGGAATCAGTAGTTTTGATGCGATCGTTCAAAAGACCACATAAATCAATCAATATGTCTACCATAAAAATTGGGTTAGTGCAAATGAGTTGTTCCGGAAGCAGGGAGGAGAATATGGCCAAAGCCATAGAAGGCATCCGTGATGCTGCACAAAAGGGTGCACAGATCGTTTGTTTACAGGAGTTGTTTACCTCTCTGTATTTCTGTGATGTGGAAGACTATGAAAACTTTAAGCTGGCAGAGAGTATTCCTGGTGAATCAACAGACAGGCTTTCGGTGGTAGCTGCTGAATTGAATGTGGTGGTGATAGCCTCCCTTTTTGAGAAAAGGGCCCAGGGTTTATACCATAACACCACGGCTGTTTTAGATGCAGATGGCGCTTATCTGGGTAAGTACCGGAAAATGCATATACCCGATGATCCTGCTTATTATGAAAAGTTTTATTTTACTCCGGGAGATTTGGGTTACAAAATATTCAAAACAAAATTTGCTACGCTGGGCGTATTGATCTGCTGGGACCAGTGGTATCCGGAAGCCGCCCGCATTACCGCGTTGATGGGAGCAGAGATCTTATTTTATCCTACAGCAATCGGCTGGTCTACCGCACAAGACGAAGCAACCAATACCGAGCAATACAACGCCTGGCAAACCATTCAGCGCAGTCATGCCATTGCCAATGGAGTACATGTGGTAAGTGTGAACAGGGTAGGGCTCGAGCAGAATGGACTGATGAAATTCTGGGGAGGTTCCTTTGTATCCAATCCTTTTGGAACCCTTTTGCACAAAGGATCTCATGATAATGAAGAAGTGGCAGTTGTAGAATTGAACCTGGCAAAGACCGATCAGTATCGTACCCACTGGCCGTTCATGCGTGACAGAAGAATAGATTCCTATCAGCCTATTACCAAAAGATTTATAGACGAAGACTAATCCGGTTTTGCCTTAACAAATTCAACCATGTCTGCAATTTCGCCCATCATTACCCCCGCATCACTGGGATATACCTTCCCTGCTGAATTTGCTCCGCATACTGCCACCTGGTTAAGCTGGCCGCACAAGGAAGCCAGTTGGCCCGGAAAGATCGATTCTATCTATCCTTCCTACAGTTTATTTGTAAAGTACCTGGCGTTGAGCGAACAAGTAAGGATCAATGTGGCCAATGCAGCTATGCAAGTATTTGCCACCATGCACCTGGAGAAAGCAGGAGTGAATATGGAGCAGGTAGAATTTTACATGAATCCTACCAATGATGCCTGGTGCAGGGATCATGGGCCTGCATTTCTGGTTAATCCGAATGCGGAACAAAAAAAAGTAATTGTAGACTGGAACTATAACGCATGGGGAAATAAATACCCGCCGTTTGACCTCGATGACGTTGTTCCTACATTAATCGGTAAATCGTTCAATATACCTGTTTATCATCCGGGCATTGTGATGGAAGGCGGTTCGGTAGATTTTAATGGTGCAGGAACCTTAATGACCTCCACCTGTTGTTTGCTGAATGAAAACCGAAATCCACACCTTAACCAGGGGCAGATAGAACAATACCTCCGCGACTATTATGGCGTGCAACAAATACTTTGGGTAGCCGACGGAATTGTTGGCGATGATACCGACGGACATATTGATGATACAGTTCGGTTTGTAAATGAGGATACGGTAATTACCGTTGTGGAAACCAATCAGCAGGATGAGAACTATGACCTGCTACAGACCAACCTCAAACAGTTAAAGGAAATGCGGCTGATTGGTGGTAAGCAATTGAATATCGTTGAATTACCTATGCCCGATGCCATCCTTTACGAAGACCAGCGTTTACCGGCCTCTTATGCCAATTTCTACATCAGCAATCAGCACGTGATTGTTCCCACGTTCCGCTCGGATAAAGACGACAAAGCCCTGCAAATCATTTCGGCCTGTTTCCCCAACCGGCAAACCGTTGGGATAGATTCCACCGATATTATCTGGGGACTGGGAAGCTTCCATTGCCTGAGCCAGCAGGAACCTGCGGTCTGATAAAACATGAATTCCTCTCTGATCCTGAAACAGGTCTTTGAAGTAGTCGTTAAAAAAAACTTTAACCAATACTTTGCAAAAACTAAAGTAGGAGAAATTTATAGCCATAGGTTGTATTGCTACAATTTACAGGCTTAATTATTTTGCGTTTAAACACTATAAGATATACGACCATTTTACTTTTTTTTATTAGATATATTTAAAATTCTAAAAAAAAAGTAAATTATGAGAAAACTAGTTACAGTATTCCTATTTGGGGTATGTATGGTTTTGCAGCTTCAGGCTCAAAATCGAATAATAGTAGGAAAAATTACAGACGCTGGTGGTAGTGCAGTTCCACGGGCAACTGTACTTATTAAAGGTTCTGCTAAAGGAGTATCTGCAAATGAGCAGGGTGTATATTCTATTGAAATAACTGCTGCCTCAAAATCATTGGTATTTTCAAGTGTAGGTTTTTTGGATAAAGAAATAAGTATCGGATCTTCTAATTCAATCAATATAGTATTGATTTCTTCTGACAAAAACTTAGAAGATGTGGTTGTTACAGGATACTCTACAAAAAAGAAGTCTGAATTTACCGGAGCAACTTCAAGAGTTAGTTCTAAACAAATAGAACAAGTTCCTATTGCTTCTTTTGAACAAATATTACAAGGAAGGGCTCCGGGATTATATATTGCTTCAGGATCAGGACAACCAGGGTCTTCAGCAAGAGTAAACATCCGTGGAGTGGGTTCTATTTCTGGTGGTAACTCACCATTATATGTATTGGATGGTATTCCAATTGAAGAAGGTGTATTTCGCACCATGAACCCGAATGATTTTGAAAGTGTAGACGTTTTGAAAGATGCTGCAGGTGCTGGTTTATATGGATCAAGAGGAGCAAATGGTGTAATAGTTATCACATCCAGAAAAGGAAAACAAGGTAAAGTACAAATGGGATACCGTGGTTTAATGGGTATGTCTCAACCAATGGAATTGTCCAATTTGCAAATGATGAATGGTCAGCAAAGATTGGATTATGAAGAAAAAGTGTTAGGACCTTCTATATTATCTCCAACAGCATTAAACGGATATCCTGGATGGGACTATAGCCCCAATAATCCCCGTTTTCAAACTTTAACTCCTGCACAAAGATCTGCAGAAGCTGCTTTGTTAGATTCAGTAAAAAAAATAAATACTGATTGGCCAAGTATTATGACAAGGAATGCCCGTTTCCGACAGCATGAATTGAATGCTTCCGGCGGAGCTAATAATTTGAGTTTTTATACTTCACTTTCTGTGTATAATCAAGAAGGTATTATTCACCGGTCTAATTTAGATAGATATACTTTTAGAGCCAATATCGATTATAAAACAGAAAAATTAACGGTATCAGTTCGTTCTGCAGCTGGTTGGAGTAGTCAGGCAGGTATTGAATCTGAAGCAGCCGTTGCATTGGCTAACCCGATTGCAGCAGCGTACTTAGAATTACCGTATACCCGCTTTTTAAATGATGCTGGTTTAGTGGCTACTGGTAACGGAAGAACCGGAGCTAATGCTTATGACCGCTTATTTACAACTACCAGCACAGTTAATCAGTTCAAAGGAACTTTAGGTGTTACCATTATGTATAATATCTGGAATGGAATTTCATTCAAAACTACCAATGGTATAGACTGGAGGAATAATAATTCAAGTAGGTTCATTAATCCTACTTCATTTGCAGGTTCTTTAGTTGCTCAGGGAGCACAAGGGTCTTACAACGAAGGAAATGCTGAAAACCTTCAGTTAATTTCTACAACTGGTTTAGTATATAACAAAGTGTTCAATGGTAAACATGCTGTAAATGCATCTCTTTTATACGAAGCAATCAGAAATAAATTCAGAAGCTTTAATGCTACTGGATTTGGAATCAATGCAGCATTGCCTAATACTCCAGCAGGTATAACTCCTGGTTCTGCAACCAATAATATGATTCCTGGAATTGGGGGTGGAAAAACCATTAATGGTCTTTCTTCGGCTTTCATGGTAGCAGATTATACCTATGATAAAAGGTTTACGCTTTCCGGAAGTTTAAGAAGAGATGTGCCTTCTCAGGTTCCAATTAAAAACAGGGAAAATATTTTTTGGTCAGCTGGTGCTTCCTGGAATATGATCGCTGAGAAATTTATGGAAAAACAGACTATTTTCCAGGATGCCCGTGTAAGAGCCAGTTATGGAGAAACAGGAAATGTAAATGGGTTTAATTCGGACTTTGGATATATCTCAACATACGGAAGTACCAATTATGCGGGTGTTCCAGGGATTATTCCTTCATCTCCGGGTAATGAAGACTATAAATTAGAGAGTCAGGTACTCACTAATATTGGGGTTGACTTAACTTTCTGGGATAGAAGAGCAAGATTCACTGCTGATTATTATATAAAAGATTCCAGAAACCTTTTTGTAAATCAACCACTTTCAAGAACTACAGGCTTTTCATCATTGTCTACTAATGCAGCGCAGGTAAGAAATTCTGGTTTAGATTTTTCTTTGAGCTTAGATGTAATCAGACAAAAAGACCTCTTAGTTACATTTGGAATTAATGGTGGGTTCTTGAAAAACAGAGTAATGGACTTGGGTGGATTATCTGAAATACCTCAGGGAACGGGTATTATCAGAGTAGGATCCCCACTTGGTACTCATTTTAATGTTGGTTGGCTGGGTGTAGATCCACAATCCGGAAATCCGGTTTATCAGGATATAAACGGGTTACCTACCAATATTTATTCTAATGCTAATAACAGAGCTGAGTTTGGAACATTTATTCCAACATTTACCGGTGGAGCAACACTGGATATTACCTGGAAAAACATTAGCATATCTGCTTTATTGTCTACTGCTCAGAATGTTAAAAGATATAACAACGAATCTTTTTTCTACGAAACAACCAACTCAAATGTGGGGTTCAATAAAAGTGTGGATATGTTAAACAGTTGGCAGAAGCCCGGCGACATTACCAACTTTCAACGCATAGGTACTGCCCGTCAATTTAGTAGCAGAGATATACGGGATGCATCATTTATTAGATTTAGAAATTTACAGGTTGGCTATAATTTTATCATCAAAAATGAAAAAATTGGCATCAGAAGTATTCGTTTCTGGGCACAAGGTCAAAACTTGTTTACATGGACTAAATGGCAAGGATTTGATCCAGAAGAAAGCAACAACATTGCTACATACGAATTTCCAAATCCAAGAACCTATACAATGGGTTTAGACATTAATTTCTAAAAAAATAATATCATCAGAATGAAAAATATTCAAAAATTATTTGCAGGGTTAGCGTTGACTTTGGTCTTCTCTTCTTGCGAAAAGCAATTAACAGATTTAAAGCCCATAGACCAAATTCCGGCACAGTCAGCCATCGCATCATTGCCTGATGTGAATTCCGGTTTAAATGGAGTTTATGCATCAATGAGTGGTAGAAATGCTGCAAATTTAAGCTCATTCATGACCGATGAATTGAGGTTGGGAACTGGAGCTGAATACCGTAATGTGGGTAATATCCTGTTTCAGTGGATATTTGTAAGTGACAATGGGGATGTTGGAGCTGCATGGCCCAACTTGTATGCTGTAATTGATAGAGCTAATCGTATTCTTGAATTGATGGCACCTGTTCCTGCTGTAACAGCTGCAGAAATTGCATTAAAAAATCAATATCGTGGTGAATTACTGGCAGCAAGAGCTTATGCTCATTTAGAACTTTTACGTTGGTATAGCATCACCAGCGAATACAATCCAACAGCTTTAGGAATTGTAGTTCAAAAAGAATTCGTAAAAGCTCCTGGATCTTATAAGCCTGTAAGAGTTGCTCAGTCTGAAGCAATGACGCTGATAAATACCGACTTAGCAGAAGCA
>CALPNW020000135.1 GCA_943325035.2 Sphingobacterium thalpophilum
AAGGTGTTCAGGCCGAAGAGGGTATAGGGAAACTGCTTTCCAACAAATGGTACATCGATGAGTTGTACGATACTGTTGTAGTAAACCCGTTAAATGCATTTGCAGGGTTCTGTAAAAATGTAATTGAGAAGTCGGGCATTGATGGTGCTGTTAACGGAGTGGGTAAACTGGTAGCATACAGTTCAAGACAACTGAGACTGGTGCAGAGTGGTCAGGTGGCCAGTTATCTGCTGATCATGATCCTGTCTGTTGTAGTGTTATTCCTGATCTGGTTCAATGATATTACCATCATCCGGTTCTTTAATAAAATATTTTAATTCGTTCATCAAGTACCCAAGCAATAATGATAGCCTTATTACTCATATTAACCCCATTAGCAGCAGGTTTGCTTTCTTTTGCAATGAAGCAGGGATCTGCAGCTAAGCATTTTTCTTTGCTGGCATCGGTAGTAACACTGGTTCTGGCATTGATGGCAGTGTATGCTCCCTCCGCTCCTTATTTTGATGCAGCATGGCTATCCGATCTGGGAAGCCGCGTTACACTGAAGATGGACGGCATGGGTAAGATGCTCTGCTTGCTTACCGCTGTTTCCTATCCGTTGATTTTTGCGGCAGTGTACAAAAACGAGTACAAACAACCTGCTTCATTTTTTGGGCTGATGCTGCTTACACAGGCAGGACTGATGGGTGTTTTTCTGGCAGCAGATGCGTTGTTATTTTATTTTTTCTGGGAGCTGGCACTGATACCGGTCTATTTTCTTTGCTCTATCTGGGGCGGTGAAAAACGCATTGCTGTTACCTTCAAATTCTTTGTTTATACATTCATTGGTTCCCTGCTGATGCTGGTGGGTATTCTGTATGTCTATTTTCATACTGCCGATCATTCATTTGCTATGGAGAGTTTTTATAAAGTGAATCTGAGCAATCACCAGCAAGCTTATATGTTCTGGCTGTTCTTCATCGCATTTGCTATAAAGATGCCCATTTTTCCATTGCATACCTGGCAGCCGGATGCTTACGAACAATCGCCTACTGCCACTACTATGGTATTGAGTGGAGTGATGGTTAAAATGGGAATATTTGCGGTGATACGCTGGCTGATTCCTGTATTTCCTCAGGCCACTGCCCAGTTTGGGAATGTGGTTATCATACTATCGGTAACAGGCATGCTATATGCCTCACTGATTGCTATCCGTCAGGATGATATTAAACGACTGATTGCTTATTCTTCTATTGCGCATATTGGTTTAATGTGTGCGGCAATGTTTACCGGAAACAGATCCGGTATGGAAGGGGTAATGATACAAATGTTCAGTCACGGAGTAAACGTAATTGGTCTCTGGATCATTGCAGACGTTATAGAGCAGCAGCTGGGTACCCGTAAAATGAGTGAACTGGGCGGTTTGGCCCAGAAAGCACCTGCGATGGCCATTCTGTTTGTAGTAATGGCGCTGGCAAATGTGGCTTTACCACTTACCAATGCATTTATCGGTGAATTCCTGATGTTCTCCGGCTTGTTCCGGTTTAATATGTGGATGGCGGCTATGGCAGGTATCAGTATTATACTTGCGGCAGTGTATACATTAAATATGGTTCAAAAAGTAATCTATGGTGAGCTGAGCGCAACCAGTTCCAAAGCAGTTGATCTGAGTGGAAATGTAAAACTGGTATTGGTAGTAATAGCATTGATGATTATCATTTTTGGAGTATATCCTCAGCCAATGATCAATTTAACAAAGGATAGTGTGGCAGCAATATTTCTTATAAAGTAAACGAACACCTTAAGTAATTATGAACGCAATTATATTTTCAGCGGTTATGGGGGTTGTGATGATGTTCAGCGGCATCATTCTCCAAAAGAAGTCTGCAGTTACAACAACTGCAATCATTGCCTTATTGGTGTTGTTGCTGGCAAACCTTGCAAACATTTATAATGTATTTTCTATTAATGTGGATTCGCATGATTTGTTGCACTTTAATAAATTCGGCCTCTACTTTAATTCAATACTGATTTTTGCCACCCTCGTATTTGTACTTTTGAGTGGCGCTGATATAGAAAAGGCGGGCGCTAATGTGGCCGATTATTATGCATTGATCTTCTTTGTGCTCTGTGGCGCAAGCATCTTAACGGCATTCAATGGTTTGCTGATGTTGTTTCTGGGTATAGAGATCATGACCATTCCGCTGTATGTGCTTACCGGGGTAGAAAAACGGAATCTTAAAAGCAATGAGGCCTCCCTGAAATATTTACTGATGGGCTCTTTTTCAACAGGAATTATGCTGATGGGGATAGCGCTGGTATATGGTGCAACAGGTTCTTTTTCACTGAACGTAAATGCTAATTTAGCCGGTTCCGCAGGCATGATTCCAACTTCATTATTGCAAATGGCCGGATTGATTCTGCTCTTTGTTTCAATGTGTTTTAAAGTATCTGCCGCGCCCTTTCATTTCTGGACGCCGGATGTGTATGATGGTGCTCCGACTGTGTTCACCGGATTTATGTCTACCATAGTAAAAGTTGCAGGATTCTTTGCTTTTTTAAACCTGTTCGGATCCAATTACCTGATCCTGGGAAATTCCTGGAAATTGCTGCTTGGCTTTGTAATTATTGCCACGCTGCTGGTAGGAAATATAACGGCGGTATTTCAGCAAAGCATTAAGCGGATGATGGCCTATTCGAGTATTGCCCAGGCCGGCTTTATGTTATTTGCATTATACAGTAATAACGATATGGCTAAGGAAGGTATTCTGCTTTATGCGGTGGCTTATTGTCTGGCAACCCTGGGTTTCTTTGCCGTATTAATAAAGGTGAAAGATTACACATTTGATGGGTTCAATGGCCTTGCAAAAACACAACCGGTGCTGGCATTTTCAGCAGTAATATTCTTAATGTCGCTGTCTGGTATTCCCCTGACTGCGGGATTCTTCGCCAAATACTATATGCTCGCTTCTGTTGTTAAGTCTGGCGGGTCTCTCTGGCTTGTTCTGGTTGCCGTACTATTTGCAGCCATCAGCGTATACTATTATTTTAAAGTAATACAGTCTATGTACTTCAAAGCGGGAGAACCGGAAACGCTGGAGATTACCGGTAAATTCAAAATCGGACTGATTTTAGTGGCAGCAACAGTGATACTGGTTGGCGTTCTTCCTTCTATAGTGCTCAATTGGTTCTATTTTTAACCACTCTTCATAATTTACGCTGCAGTGGGGCCGGTTTACGCAATCTCCTGTTACCTTTAACAGGTATAAGTAATACGTAAATTGATTTTCATGACCGCTTTTGATTCTTTAACACTGGCCTGGCGTACCGTTCGTAGTAACAAACTGCGTGCAGGTATCACCATTGCTATTATTGCCTTTGGTATAATGGCCCTTATTGGCATTATTACCGCTATAGAAGCCATGAATCAAAGCCTCAAGGAGAGTTTCTCCTCTATGGGCGCAAATGCCTTTAATATACGGTTTAAAGAATCCAGGGCGAGGTTTGGCCCGGGCGGAGGGGATGATGTGGTTAAGGTAAAACGCGGACTAAAGCAGAAGAAATCAAATTTAGGCAAGCCAATCCGGCTGGAAGAGGCTGAATTTTTTAAAGCAAACTATGATTTCCGGGGTGCCGCAGTAAGCATTTACAGAAGAGGGCCCGGCGCACAGGAACTGCATTACAAAGAGAAAAAAACCAATCCACAGATCACTGTATGGGGTGGAGACGAAAATTACCTGGCCGTAAACGGCTATACAATAGATATTGGCAGAAACCTGAATAACCTTGATGTTCAGAGTGGAAGGAACGTATGCCTGATCGGAAGCAATGTAGCTGCTAAATTATTTGGCGACCGGCCGGAAAAATCGGTAGATAAAATCATCAAGGTCGGGAGCACTCCCTACCGGGTGATTGGATTGCTGAAAGCCAAGGGATCAAGTGCCATGCTCCGGCAGGATGATATGGTGCTGACTTCCTATACCAATGTGCGGCGTTTTGCCAATGCATCAAATTCTTATTTACTGGGAGTGATTGTTAAAAGTGTCAACGAATTACCGGTTGCAACAGACGAAGCTACTTCTGTTTTCAGGGCAGTACGAAAACTGGAGCCTATTGAAGACATCAATTTTGTCATTGAAAAAAGCGACAAATTTGCTGAACTCTTTATTGGCTTTTTGGGCAGTATTACCGGTGCCGCAAGTGCAATCGGATTGATCACCCTGATCGGTGCCGCCATTGGCCTGATGAACATTATGCTTGTATCGGTGAATGAACGGACAAAAGAAGTTGGACTGATCAAAGCAATAGGCGGAAAGAGCAGGTATGTACGTCAGCAATTTCTGTTCGAAAGTATGATCATCAGCTTACTGGGAGCTGTTTGTGGAATTATTCTCGGAGTGCTGGTAGGTAATCTGTTTGGGATCATCCTTAAAACCGGATTCGTTATTCCATGGGCATGGGTAGCCATAGGAATTATCATCTGTTCTATAGTAGGGCTGGCAGCGGGAATATATCCTGCTATGAAAGCGGCCAAACTGAATCCGATCGTGGCGCTCCGGTACGAGTAGCATTATTGCTGCTTAAAAAGTTTCAGCTTTTCATTAATATAATACTTGATGTCCTCTTCTGTTTTATGTGCGCGTAACCACTCGTAACCGGGCCGGTACAACTGCATAAAAAACTGAAGGGGTTCATTCTTTAAACCACTGTATCTGGTAACAATTTCAGCGGGAAACCGGTAATTGATATAGGCCTCTCTTTCGTTGGTTTCAAAAAAGTCGAAAGCCTTTCTTTTGTTTTTTTCCTTACGCGAAAAACGATCAATATTCAATGCAATACCAGCACCGGAATTAGCGGACGACACCGCAGGTATTTTATAATTCACAATATCTTCCATAAACTCAATCCTTCTTTCCAGGCTATCGAGCTGATAAGCGTTCATGCCTCTGGAAGTAACCGTTACATTTCCCAGAGAATGGGCCAATGGGGTCAGCTGAAGGTACAGGGTGTCATTTTTCAATAAAGATTTTCTGAATAAAATGGTATCAAAATAGTACCCCACAGCGGCAAATGAAAGAACCTGATTTTCGGTCAGCTCAATTTTAAATAAGCCGCTACCGCTGGTCATTACCGTATTCTTTGTGGTAAGATTGGTTACACTGGCCAGCACAATCGATTCGTTGGTGGTACTGTCTTTCAGATAGCCTGAAACCATATTTTTTTTCTGGGCAAAACTGATATTGAAAAATAAAACGGTGGCAATTATAACAAGTGGAACACGCATCAGACTATTTTTTACAAAGGTAGCCAATAAAAAACCTCACAGGTGTTTTAAGCCTGTGAGGTTAGTGGAAAATCAACTGATTGCTGTTGATACTGTCCGGTATATTATTTAGGATCTAGTCCCTGGCTGATCTTTTGTGAAAGATCCTGCAAATGAATCTTGCTGAGCTTGTCGCCGAATCCGGCAGATGCTGCATTGATCTGCGCTTTAAGGGCAACCAATTGCGCTCTTACAATAGCAGGCACATCGGTTTTCTTCAGATCAGTTGATGCGCCGCCACCCCCAAAGAAAGAGGGTTGAGCAGCTGAAGGCGCTGCAGGTGCAAGGATTCCAACCAAACGGTCTACATAAGATTTTTGCAACAATCTACGGTAGGTATCGATGGTCTTTTTGCTGTTCAGTTCACTGAAAAGTCCGGATTGAACATCGTTCAGCATTTCGATGGCATTGTAGGCCTTGTCTGCGCCAAAACGCTCGCTGCTTAACTGCAAACGGCTCAGTCTGTCGCCGGAAATCAGAGAACCCAGTGTAGCGTCCTGTGCATTCATTACCGGATCATTCACTACCGGGTTGTTGAATTTATTCCACAGGGCACGGTCTATAAGCCAGTTGGGTGTTTCAAATAATTGTTTTTGTAAAAAAGCCACGGCTTCCTTTTGACGGGCCTTAGGAGTTATTTCATAAACAGCCTCATTTTGTTCAGCTGTTTTGAAAGTTTCATATACACCACCTACATTGGCAGTAACATGACCCATATAGCGTCTGAACTGGCCCAGTAACTGACCATACATGGTGCTGATATTTTCATACTGATCAGCTTCCTCTTTGGTCCACTCAGGTAATCCTTTAATGATGCGCTTGAGGTTAAGGATACCATATTCACTGGCCTTAACTGCGTCATCACTCAGGTCTTCACTCTGGCTTCTCGGATCTGCGCGGTTGCCCAGTTCATAAGTACCAAACCACTGACGTGGATTTTCTTTAAGTGCAGCAGTAATGAGTTTGCTGCTGTTCTTTTCGGTTTCCTCATCGGTGTTGCCGGCTATATAACCGTAACCCCATTTCACCGCCCATTTATCATAATCACCTATACGCGGGTAAAGACCTGCACGGCTGATATTATCTTCGGGTTGTGCCACATAGTTAAAACGGGCATAGTCCATGATAGACGCAGTGTGGCCGTTGGCTTCCACCCATTTTTTATCCCTTAATTTTTCTACAGGAGTTTTGCTGCTGCTTCCCATATTATGCAGTAATCCAATGGTATGGCCTACTTCATGTGAAGAAACAAAACGAATCAGGTCTCCCATTAATTCGTCGTCGTATTTCATTTTTCTGGAACCCGGATCAACTGCAGCAGTTTGAACCATGTACCAATCGTGAACCAGCTTCATTACGTTGTGGTACCAGCCAATATGGCTTTCCAGAATTTCTCCGCTGCGCGGATCGTGCACGTTAGGGCCATAGGCGTTTTCTATATTAGAAGCAAAATAACGGACTACAGAATAGCGGGAATCTTCGGTACTCATGGTACTGTCGTTTTCTGGCCACTCTTTACCCATGATGGCATTTTTGAAGCCGGCTTTTTCAAAAGCAGCCTGCCAGTCGTTGATACCTGCAATCAGGTATTTACGCCAAACCTTTGGTGTTGCAGGATCTATGTAATAGATAATTGGTTTTTTAGGTTCAACCAGTTCGCCCTTCTTCCATTTTTCCATTTCGCCTTCTTTTGGCTCTAAGCGCCAGCGTACAGCAAACATTACATTGTCTACTTTCTGCTGATCATCGCTGTAGCGAACAAAATCATCCGGAAAGAATCCTACTCTTTTATCCCACAACCTGCGCTGCATAGGCGTTTTAGGCAACAGTAACAGGGAAGTATTGATTTCCAGTGTTACCGCACCAGCGTCATTCGCTGCCGGGATGGAGGCAGAAGGTGCCCCTGGCGACATTGTTGGTCCGCCTGCAGAAGGAGCAGAAGAATAGGTTTTAACCGATCTGATCTCTGTATTGATGGGGAAAGTGGAAATTTTTGAAATATAAGACCTGTCTGCAGCAAGTGCAGTAAGGTTATAAGAGCGCTTGGATCTTGGGTTGATGCTAACCGCCTGGTTGTCTCCTTTAAAGAAATCGGTCACTTCAATAACAACACTGGCAGAATCTTTACCGTATGCTGCTACTGGAAAGGCCGCTGCAATTGCATTCAGGTTAGAATTGGTAACAGCCCTGTAAATCTGCTGGGTTGAATCTGCCGTATTGATCAGCGTAATTGTACGAAGAAAAACAGTGTTATTCGGACCTTTCTCGAAGCTGATTGTTTGCTGATTGGCTATTTCACCGCCATAACCTGCACCGGCCGGTACTTTTGCAAAGCGGGCCACAGAAAGGATTTCGCGACCAAAAATGGAGTCTGCGATTTCAAAATAATATTTTTCATCGAGTTTGTGAACCGTAAACAGTCCTTTTTTGGTAACTGCTTTTTCTGTGATCACATCTTTGTAAGGTTTTGGTCCGGGTTTTAAACCAGCCGGCATTCCGGCAGGACCTCCCGCACCTGCTGCGCCAACAGCGGGCGTTCCGTTACCTGGAGCCGGTACCGGAGGGGTTTGAGGGCGTTGCTGCGCAAACATTACTGCTGCCAGTAGCAAAGCGGTGGATGACAATA
>CALPNW020000136.1 GCA_943325035.2 Sphingobacterium thalpophilum
GCCTTACCCAAAGCCTTAACAACGGCTTCGCCGCTGCGGTCGTTCTCCATTTGTCAACGCCCTCAAGCAAGCTTGGGTCGTCTCCAAATGAAGAACGCCCCTCCAACTTCGTTGGAGAGGCGTTTGTAGCCGGTACGGGAATCGAACCCGTCTTTGCCCCGTGAAAGGGGGCTGTCCTAACCGATAGACGAACCGGCCAATTTTCCAAAAGACTTTTCGGTTAATTGGGATGCAAAAATAGGGTTGTGAAACAATTTCGCCAAACTTTTTTACTTCTTTATTCGAGATAATTTCAATTATCTCTGGATTACCTTTAAATTTGCATCGCAATCAGCAATTTATCAAATAAAAAGTAATCAATGAGTACAGTTAAAGTTGCCATCAATGGATTTGGAAGAATCGGAAGACTGGTTTTCCGTCAGATATACAATATGAAAGGAATTGAGGTAGTTGCAATCAATGACCTTACAAGTCCTGCGGTTTTGGCTCATTTATTAAAATATGACAGTGCCCAGGGTCGTTTTGATGCTAAAGTGACTTCTACTGAAGACGCAATCATCGTTAACGGCGAAACTGTTAAAATATATGCCCAGAGAGATCCTGCACAAATTCCCTGGGGATCACATGGTGTTGATGTTGTGATCGAATCTACCGGATTCTTTACCGATAAAGACAAAGCTGCAGCACACATTACTGCCGGCGCAAAGCGTGTGGTGATTTCTGCACCTGCAACCGGTGATTTAAAAACAGTGGTATTTAATGTAAACCATGCTATTCTGGATGGTTCTGAGACTATCATCTCCTGTGCTTCATGTACTACCAATTGCCTGGCGCCAATGGCTAAAGTGCTGAATGACGAGTACGGCATTTTAACCGGTATCATGAGTACCATTCACGCTTATACCAATGACCAGAATACGTTAGATGCACCTCATCCTAAAGGAGATTTAAGAAGAGCAAGAGCTGCAGCAGCCAATATTGTTCCAAACAGCACCGGTGCTGCTAAAGCCATCGGACTGGTATTACCGGAACTGAAAGGCAAACTGGATGGCAGTGCACAGCGTGTTCCAACAATCACTGGTTCTTTAACTGAGCTTACCTCTATACTCAGCAAAAAAGTAACTGTAGAAGAAATCAATGCGGCTATGAAGGCAGCAAGCAATGAAAGCTTTGGTTACAATGAAGATGAGATTGTAAGCTCCGACATCATTGGAACCAGTTTTGGCTCTTTATTTGATGCTACCCAGACCAAAGTAATGACCGTTGGTGAAACGCAACTGGTTAAAACAGTAAGCTGGTATGATAACGAAATGAGTTATGTAAGCCAGTTGGTAAGAACCGTGCATTACTTTGCAGGGCTGATCACTAAATAATTCAGGAACTGATCAATATTCATGAATGCCGGCCAAGTGCCGGCATTTTTGTTGTAATATTTTCAATAAATTGCTGCTCCAACCGTTCAATCATTCAATCAAAAAAATATGAGCCCTTTCGTTCAACATAATTTTTCCGGCCAGAAGGCCCTGATCCGTGTAGATTTCAATGTGCCTCTCGATAAACTGACCTATGCCATAGGCGATGATAACCGCATGAGGGCTGCTATCCCTACCATTACCAAGGTATTGAAAGAGGGAGGCAGTGTGATCCTTATGAGCCATCTGGGGCGCCCTAAGGAAGGTCCTGAAACCAAGAGCTCACTGATTCATATCGTAGGCCATTTACAGCAGCTGATCACTGCTGCAATGGGTGCCGCAGTATTTGTTCAGTTTGCCAATGACTGTATTGGAAATGAAGCAGTGGAAAAATCAGCTGCCTTAAAGCCGGGGGAAGTATTGCTGTTGGAAAACCTCCGCTTTTATAAAGAAGAAGAAAAAGGAGATGCTGAATTTGCCAAAAAATTAAGCATCCTGGGAGATGTATATGTAAATGATGCTTTTGGAACAGCACACCGTGCCCATGCTTCTACGGCAGTAATTGCCGCATTCTTTGAAACAGGGAAGAAAATGTTTGGCCTCTTGATGGAAGGAGAAGTTAAAGCAGCTGAGCTGGTATTGCACAAAGCAGAGAAACCATTTACCGCAATCATTGGCGGGGCCAAAGTAAGTGATAAGATCCTGATTATTGAAAACCTGCTCGAAAGAGCCACTGATATCATCATTGGGGGCGGTATGGCATATACATTTATGAAAGCACAGGGCGGGCAGATTGGAAAGAGCTTATGCGAAGAAGATCGCCTGGGTACTGCGCTGGAAATTCTGAAGAAAGCAGCTGAAAAAGGAGTTACCATTCATTTGCCTTCCGACAGTATCATTGCAGACAATTTTGCTGCAGATGCCAACACAACTGTTGCGCCATCCAACACTATTCCGGATGGCTGGATGGGCCTGGACATTGGTCCGGATGCCTGCCTGCAATTTGCAGCGGCCATCAGGCGCTCTAAAACTATTTTATGGAATGGACCGATGGGTGTGTTTGAAATGGAAAAATTTCAGAACGGTACAAAAACAATTGCGATTGCAGTAGCAGAAGCTACAGCAGATGGAGCGTTCAGCCTTGTAGGTGGCGGAGACAGCGTAGCTGCTGTTAACCAGTTCGGTTTTGCGGACAAGGTAAGCTACGTAAGTACAGGCGGCGGTGCCATGCTGGAATACTTCGAAGGAAAAGTATTGCCGGGTATTGCAGCCATCAGCGAATAAGTACAGATTTTTATGCCACATCTTCTCCGGTAGCAGCTTTGAACAGGGCAAACCAATCTTCGCGGGTGAGGCGGATATTACTGGCTTTTTTAGCCTGTTCCAAACGCTCCGGCTTGGTAGTGCCTATAACGGTGATGATTCCCGAAGGATGGGTATGCAAAAAGGATAACAGGATCTCATTCATTCCGGTTGCATATTTTTCGGCAAGTTCTGCAGCGGTATGCGTAATACTTCTGAAGTGCGGGTGAAGATCATCTGTAAGCATACGTCCACCCAGGGGCGCCCATGCCATCGGGGTAATTTTATTTTCCATACAATTGTCCAGAATACCATTGGTAAAAGGGGAGAGGCAGATCACGGATAGTTCTATCTGGTTATAACTGATCGGTACATATTGTTTCAGCATATTTACCTGATGCGGCATAAAATTGGAAACGCCGAACTCCAGCACTTTACCCTGTTGTTGTAAAAGCTGAACGGCTTCTGCCACTTCTTCGGGATTGAGTAAAGGATCCGGGCGATGGATCAGTAACACATCCAGATAATCTGTTCCAAAGTTTTTGAGAGACTGTTCTGCAGATTGAATGAGGTGCTTTTTGCTGGTATTGTAAGATTTGATAGAATGCTGGGGCCGGTTATCAGTAACCATCTGAATGCCACATTTAGTGATCAGTTTTATTTTAGAGCGAATGGTTTTATCTTCTTTAAGGGCATCTCCGAATTCTTCCTCTGTGGTATAATCTCCATATATATCGGCATGGTCAAAGCTGTTGATGTTCATGCTGATGCATTGCTCAATCATATTTCTGTATTCAGCAGTATTGTACCCCGCACCCCATTTACCCCAACGCATACAACCCGCAACCGGTGAACTGATAGGCTTCTGTTTCATAAATTTTCTTAATGGCTTTGTTGCTGTAAGGTAAACAAATAAAAAAAGTCCCGCAAATTGCGGGACTTATAAATCAGCTGGTTGAATGGATTAATACCTGTTGTATCCGCCACCGCCGCCGCTGCTGTTTCCACGATCGCGACTTCCGCCACCACCGTATCCACCGCCGCCACTGCGATTTCCGCCACCGCCGCCGCCGTAACCGCCACGACTACCGCCGCCGCTGCCACCGCTGCCACCGCCACCATAAGGCTTCTTCTTAAAGGCGCCTCTTTCGCCTTCAGGGCGTGGGGTAGATTCGTTTACCACAATTTTACGGTCCATAACATCAGTGTCGTGAAGACCAGCGATAGCAGCGCGAGCCGCTTCATCATCAGCCATTTCAACGAAACCAAATCCTTTGCTACGGTCGTTGTTAAATTTGTCGGTAACGATTTTTGCACTGGTTACTTCACCGAATGGAGTAAACAGGTTCTGCAGGTCTTCACTGGACATATTCCAGTTCAGATTTCCAACGTAAATGTTCATTTTTAAGAAATTAAGTGATCAAAAAACCCATGCTTTAAGAGTAACCAAAAACCCTGAACCATTTACGTAAAAACGTTCTGAGACCTGGAACTTCTGCATTAGGATAAGTAAAGATAGGGGTTTTCGGCAAAAACCAAAAAAACCTGCTTTTTGGGCAGGTTTTTTTTAATATCTACAGAAAAGGACTATTCGCCGATTACTTCAAATTCGATCTCGGTATTGTTACCGTTACCGAAGTCGATAGTAGCTATATACAATCCAAGCTCTTTTACCTCATCATTGATAGAGATACGCTTGCGGTCTATTTCGTAACCTTTCTGGTCACGGATAGCACGGGTGATCTGAAGGGCAGTAACTGCACCAAAGATTTTACCGCTTGTACCGGTTTTAGCACCAATTTTTACAGGAGATGCTTTCAGAACTGCGATCACTTTGTTGATCTCAGCCAGCATAGCAGCCTCTTTCTTGGCTTTTACCTTCAGTTTTTCTTCAAGTTGCTTTAAATTAGAAGGGTTTCCTTCTACAGCCAGTTTCTGAGGGATCAGGAAATTACGGGCATATCCGTTTTTTACGGTAACCAGTTCATTTCTGCCGCCCAGATTGTCTACGTCCTGAATTAAAATTACTTGCATGTTTATTTTTTTAGTCCCAGCGCCCAATCGTTTATTTTGATTTGACTGTCCTCCCGTTGCCGGGGTTAGGGATGGTTAACTAATGAGTACTATTTGTATAAGTCTGTTACGAAAGGCATTAAAGACATCTGACGAGCCTTTTTAACTGCCTCTGTTACTTTACGCTGATACTTCAGTGAGTTGCCAGACAAACGACGTGGCAACAATTTGCCCTGCTCGTTTACGAATTTCTTCAGGAAATCGATGTCTTTGTAGTCAACGTACTTAATGCCATATTTCTTGAAGCGACAGAATTTCTTCTTTGGCTTCTCCTGTTTGATAGCGGTCAGGTATTTGATTTCGTTCTTTGCCATGATTATGCCTCTATTTTATCAAGTTTAGCAAATCCGCCATTTCTTTTGGTGTAGTTGTACTCGACGGCGTATTTATCGAGACGGGTAATGAGATGACGCATAGCCTGCTCATCACGTAATAACTGAATTTTCAGTTTTTCAATTCCTTCAGCAGGAAGAGTGTATTCCAGAACCCAGTAAATACCTGTGGTTTTCTTCTGGATAGGGTAAGCAAGTGATTTCAATCCCCAAGGATTGCTGTGCACAGTAGATCCGCCTAATTCGGCAATAAGATCCTGGTATTTTTTCTGAGAAGCTTTGAAATCTTCTTCAGAAAGTACCGGTGTGAAAATCACCATCAATTCGTAATTGTTCATTACTTGAATTTTTGTGGTTAAAAATTGGTTTTTTCCCAGTGGATTCCTGCAATCAGGAAAATCTGCCAAAAACAGATTTGGGGCTGCAAAGGTAGGGATTCGTATCCGTTTAATGGAAATTAATCGGGGCTAATTTGAGGCAACTGGCCTGTTTTTTACAGGTTGAACGAAAATAAAGCCTTCATCTTACATTTTTTGTTAATACAATATAGGTAGGGAAATGGTCACTGAAGCCTCCCCGGTAGTTATTCCCCTCCCAGGTTCGCATGGGATACCCTTTGAACCTTCCCGCAGGTTCGGTCATAAAAGCCCGGTAATAAATAGCAGAACTCTGATAATACCATCCTCCCCCTGAACTGTCTGTTAGTGGCTGAGAAACCAGGATCTGGTCGAACAACCCCCATACGTCCCTGTTGGCAAGTGTGCCGGATCCCTGGAGGTAATGGTTTACCCAGGGATTAAAAAACTGATTTTTCCGGGTCTGGTGAATAGAGCCGGATGCATCCAACGTTTTGCGGATGCTCTTATCGGTCGGGTTGTCATTCAGATCCCCCATCACAATGATCCGGGCATTGGGGTAAACCGAACGGATAGAATCGATGTGCTTTTTACAGGTGGATGCTGCTGCTTCACGGGCAGGGGCACTTCTTTCTTCGCCACCTCTGCGGCTGGGCCAGTGGTTTACATAAATATGCACCCGGTCGCCCTGTAAATTCCCCTGCACGTATAAAATATCCCTGGTGGTTGCAGATTCCTTGCTCTTACCCGGCAGTGTTACAACCAGGGCTGATGCAGTTTGAGGAACAAAGAATTTCGGGTTGTAAAATAATGCAACATCTACACCCCTTGCATCTCTGGAATCATAATGAATGAATTTCAGTTTTTTATCCCTCAGTAAAAAATGCCGGGTTAAATCGTAGAGCACCGTGTCGTTTTCAATTTCGGCAACACCAATAACAGCAGCACCCTGCTTTGAATAATCTGTACCAATGTCTTTTAATACGGTAGCTAATTTGAATAATTTGTTGCGGTAAATGTCACCCGTATACAATTTAACACCGGTTGGAATAAATTCGTCGTCATTCACTATCGGGTTGTTGGTTGTGTCGTAAAGGTTTTCCAGATTGTAAAAGGCAATCACCAGTGTTTCCCTTTCGGGCAGGTAACACGAAGCTGCTAGAATCAGCAGTGAATAGAGATAGTTCATTTGAACAGATTGTTTGTGTGAAAATAATTTTCTTCAAAAAAAAAGGTCAGGTATACTCCGTAATTAAATCCGTTTTTTTAACTGGCTCATTCATCGTATTGTCCGCTAATTTTTCTACACTTGATTGTGGGTGATCAGGAGTTGCTATTTTCGGTTTGTTTGTAATTCTGCAGCATTATTCTATGCGGATTATTTTTATTGTTGTATTCCTGTTTGCTGCTTTCTTTCGGGGGCAATGCCAGTCTGTTGCTGTCCTGAAAAAAGTGAAGAATCAATTTTCCGACAGTGTGGGTTTAGCCGGATTAATCAGCAATGGTACAGATTTTCATTATGGGGAATCTGCAGTTTCTACTGAAGAAGGAAGCAGTTCCCAGGCCTTTGTTCCATCAGTGCTTAACGCCGGCAGAGACCTGTTTGCTTCAACAGCAGCATTTCATTTTAATACCAGAAGATTCAGGCTTAAAGGATTCGCCCCTCATTTTTTTCAGGCCTTTATCAATGACATTCCAATGAACCAGTTAACCGATGGCACTGCTCCCTGGAGCAGCTGGGGGGGATTGAATGAAGTAATGTCTGCTACTGCTGCCGTGATTGGTCTCAGGGAAAATGATGCATCATTCGGAAGCTTCGGTTCTGCTACCTATATAGACCTGAAAGCGTCCCGGTTAAGGGCACAGACTTCGGTGTCAACCATTATAAGTAACAGAAGTTACCGGTATCGTTTTGCTTTTACCAACGTAGTTCCGTTCAATAAAAACGGATGGGCATATGCATTCAGCATCAGTACAAAAATGGGGGAGGAGGTAGTGGTTCCGGGAAGTAATTATCATTCGTATTCCTATTTTTTGTCGGTCGATAAAAAATGGAAGGATCATCTTTTTTCTTTACTGCTGATTGGTGCTCAACTTAACAACAGTAGGGTATCCGCCATTACCAAAGAGGTTGCAGCTATTTCGGGATCAGCTATTTACAGCCCGGGTTGGGGATACCAGGCAGGCGAAAAAAGAAATGCGAATTACCAGTTACTGCACTATCCGCTGCTGGTGGTTTCTCATGAATTTAAAACGGAAGATGA
>CALPNW020000137.1 GCA_943325035.2 Sphingobacterium thalpophilum
CTGTTCTTCCTTATTTACGCTAAAACCGATTGCATTGGTATTTACCCTTCTGGCAATCACTTTATCTATACCATCAAATGCACCGCCACAGATAAATAAAATATTCTTGGTATCTACTTTGATCATTTTTTGTTCGGGATGCTTTCTGCCGCCCTGCGGTGGAACAAGCACTTCTGTGCCTTCCAGCATTTTCAGTAATCCCTGCTGAACACCTTCTCCGCTAACATCTCTGGTAATGGAAGGATTGTCTCCTTTGCGGGCTATTTTATCGAGCTCATCTACATAAACAATACCTCTTTCTGCTGCTGCCACATCGTAATTGCAGTTTTGCAACAAACGGGTAAGCATACTTTCCACGTCTTCCCCTACATAGCCTGCCTCTGTAAATACAGTTGCATCCACAATGGCAAAAGGCACATTCAGTAATCTTGCAATAGTTTTAGCCAGCAATGTTTTTCCTGTGCCGGTTTCTCCCACCATAATGATATTGCTCTTTTCTATTTCCACATCGTCGGACAGTTGTTTAAAATTGATCCGTTTGAAGTGGTTATAAACAGCAACACTCAATACCTTTTTAGCATCATCCTGACCTATTACGTATTCGTCTAGAAATTTCTTGATCTCTATCGGCTTACGGATATTCATTTTAAAATTAGAAGATCCGCCGGCAGCATTTTCTTTTTTGGCGTTCAGTTCCTGTTCTATGATTTCTTCGGCATGTTCTACACAGTTCTCACAGATATGCCCTTCCTGTCCTGCAATGAGGATCTTCACTTCTTCACGGCTTCTGCCGCAAAATGAACAATGTAAATTCGATGTTTTTGCCATACTATTAAAGCTGTTTTAAAATACCATCCACAATTCCATATGCCAATGCTTCATCGGCATCCATCCAGTAATCACGGTCAAAATCGGCCATGATCTGTTCCATTGTTTTGCCACAGTTCTCTGCAAGAATTCTTGCACCCAGTTCCTTTGTTTTCTTGATCTGGTTGGCCTGAATTTCTATGTCTGCGCTGGTAGCCTGAAAATAACCACCCAAACTTGGCTGATGAATCATCACTTCCCCGTGCGGATAAATAAACCGTTTGCCTTTGGTACCGGCACTCAGCAGAATAGAGCCCATGCTGGCTGCAAGACCCATACAGATAGTGCTAACAGGGCTGCTGATCATTTTCATTGTATCGTACATCACCATACCGCTGGTAACAACACCTCCCGGACTGTTAATGAACAGTTTGATTTCTTCTCCGGGTTTATCGGCATCCAGTATCAGTAACTTGCTTACAATATCGCGGACAGATTTATCATCCACTACTCCCCATAAATACACTGTTCTTTTTTCAAAGAACATCTTTTCCATTTTTTTGGTCATAAAGCTGCCCATAGGTTCGGGCTTTGCTTCTTTCTCTTCTGGTTCATCCTCGTCATGGGAAAGGTGCGCATTAAGTATGTATTTAGATTCGATCATCTTATTTCGTTTTTATTTATGAGTAAAGTGCTGCTGTTTTGGTGTAATAGCTTTTGCAGCTGAAGTAAGCTGCAAAAAACTTAGCGTTGCTTTTCCTTTCTTGGATTGGTCAGTAATACTTCATCTACTAGACCGTATTCCTTTGCTTCAGCAGCGGTCATCCAGAAATCACGGTCACTGTCTTTGGCAATTATCTCAATATCCTTACCGGTATGGTTGGCGGTGATGGCAAAGAGTTCATGCTTTAATTTCTTGATCTCACGGGCAGTGATTTCAATATCAGTTGCTTGTCCGCCTATTCCACCACTTGGCTGGTGCATCATAATACGGCTGTGTTTCAGTGCGGTCCTTTTTCCTTCTACACCTGCACACAATAAGATCTGTCCCATGCTTGCTGCAATGCCGGTACATATTGTAGCTACGTCTGGTCCTATGAACTGCATGGTATCGTAAATTCCTAATCCTGCGTAAACACTTCCGCCCGGGCTATTGATATACATCTGAATATCCCTTCCGCGATCGGTGCTTTCCAGAAAAAGCAGCTGTGCGGTAACAATATTTGCCACATAGTCATTGATTCCCTCACCTAAAAAGATAATGCGGTCCATCATCAGTCTGCTGAATACGTCCATACTGGCCACGTTCAGGGGGCGTTCCTCAATAATATAAGGGGTAAGGTTAGTTACCTGACCATAAGACCTGTAATTGTGTAAAACCCCACTGCTGATGCCCTGGTCTTTTATTGCATATTTTTCAAATTCCTTTCCAATATTCATATTGTAATTTTTCGGTTTGAAGGTAAGCGTTTTGCCTCTAACTGGCATATACACAGGCAAATTCTGTGCAAAGCTTCTCATTTAAGACAAAAGGACAGCCATATTCTTTAATTCGGGTGATTCAGGCACTGCATGCTGAAATACCGTGTAAATACGGTAAACAGGAATGCGTCCTTTTGCTAAGTTCGTACATATTTTAAATTTATAGCATGAGTGACCAGACTTTTCATATAGGGCTATGTATGGCAGGGGCTGTATCCGCCGGTGCATATACTGCCGGGGTAATGGATTATTTAACAGAAGCATTGGCTGAGTGGGAAAAAAGGAGGGGGAATGCCGGCGTGCCTACCCACAAAGTGGTCATTTCGGTTATCGGGGGATCTTCTGCCGGTGGAATGACCGGAATTATTACCGGAGCGGCAGTTAATCAGCCATTATCTCCTGTTGCGGTTCCCCCTCCGGAGCAATTACTGGAAAACCGGCCCGATAATTTATTTTACCATACCTGGGTAGACCTGCTGAATGATGATATGTTCAGCCATATGCTCGATCAAAAAGATATAGAACAGAACAGGCGGGTAGATTCTCTGTTGAACGCGGATTTCATTGATACCATTGCAGACCGGGCCATTTCGGTTAACCCGGAAAAAAGAATTGCTACTCCTCCCTATTTTTCGGACCAGCTCCGGCTTTTTACTACATTAACCAATCTGGAAGGGATTAAATACCATATTGGTTTTAAATCTGAAGTATCTCAAAGCAACTATACAATGGCAGTTCATAATGACTATGCCTGTTTTACACTGAACGCTGCTGAATACAATAACGATGGGTGGATGCCACTCAACTTTAAAAACAACGAAAATGTTGCTGTTGCCAGAGATGCGGCTATTGCAACCGGAGCATTCCCGATAGGATTAAAGTCCAGGTTGCTGACAAGAAGCAGAGAAGTGGTGCTTCAGAATCCCTGGTTAAATCAACTGCAAACAGTGAATGACCTGAGTGACCAGTCTGGCTTCATCACACAGAACGTAGACGGAGGGCTGATCAATAATGAACCTTTCGAAAAAGTGAGGGAATTACTGAGCGGTATTACGGAACAATATTCAGAAGCTGAACAAAATGAGTATGACCGGTTTAAAAGTGCAGTAGTAATGGTAGACCCTTTTCCAAGTGAGTCGTCTGATACATTCAGTATTAACCAGCAATTATTCCCTTCTCTCGGATATACGCTTCATGCTGTAACACAACAGATGCGGGCCAAGCCTGTTTCTCTGGCAGATGCCATGTCGGCAGAAAAAGCCGGACAATTTTTAATTGCACCAACCCGACCGGTGCTATCCGGGCGTGATCCCGGAAAAAAAGTGGAAGGCAGCAAAGCGATCGCTTGCGGTGCATTTGACGGGTTTGCGGGCTTCATGCACAAGGAATTCAGAATCCATGATTATTTTCTGGGCAGATACAACTGTGAGATGTTTCTGCGTAATTATTTTACAGTTCCGGCCGAACACCTGCATCATCACCCGGTTTTTTCAAAGGGCTATGAAGGCATCGATCATGTGTCTTTTAAATCTTTTCATACCAACTCCATTCAAATCATTCCGGTTTTTAATACTTACCGGCAGGGCTATTTCCCCATGCCGGTTTTTACTTCAGGAACTCAATGGCCTTCGGTAAAAATAACAATGCCCGACCGATATAAACCCGCTATTCAAAAAAGAGTAAATGCACTGTTAATGCATGCTGTTCCGCTTAATGCCTTTTTTAAATTTTTAATATTTGTGTCGGCCCGACTTTTTTTTAGCAGATGGCTTGCTCAGAAAATTACGGAAAAGATCAGTGATGCACTCAAACAGCATGATCTGGTAACAAAGATCCCGGCCGGAACTTCAGTGGGAGAGGTGCAATAAAAAACCAGCCCTTTTGAAGCTGGTTTCTTGGATTATTTTTACACCCTTAATGGTGGTGGTGATGTTCAAGTATTTTGGCAAAATCTTCTGAGCTGATTGCTTCATCCTTCGCCACTACCTGTGTTTCCAGGGCGCCAAACAGTTTTTCCGCACTGATACGGTGGTAACTGTCTTCTACAAATTTCTTGTCCTGCATCATGCGGTTGGCATAGTCTTCTATCCATTGCTGGTTATCGCCCATAGCACCTAACTGACTGCCCATATAGCTGAACAACTGCATTTTTGCAAAATTGCGGATATCTTCCGGAAGTACTTCTATCTTATTGTCTGCAGCCAGTTTAGTACTGATCAGTGTCCATTTCAACTGATTCACAAAGCTTGGATATTCTTCTGTAGCCTGTTCTGCAGTTTTAGGTTTTTCGCCACCTGTCTGTAACCAGCGTTTCAGGAAATTCTCAGGAAATTCCATTTTAACATGATCCAGCATGTAATGATAGATCTGGTCATGTATCTGGTTACGTGCAGACTGCTCGTAGTATTTTTCAATATCTGTTTTGATTTCATTTCTCAGATCTGATTCTGTTTTAATATTGTCATTGTTCGGATAAGCTGCAAGGAAAAATTCTTCATCCAATGCTGCTTTTTCTACCATACCCACTTTGGTAATAAGCATATTAAAGAAACGGTTGCCATCTTCTTTGGTTAAACCCAGGTCAGCAAGAATTGTTTCTGCTTCTTTATCATCAAATGCCTGATTGATCTGCAAGTTCAGAATGTCATTTGTTTTTTTGCCGGTAAGGTTCTTTCTGAATTTCTCCGAAAAATACTTTACCAGTACAGAATTGTCTTTGGTAACGCCATTTTCTGTTACATTTCCTGTTGCATCTGTTTCGGTGAATGTTACGTTCAATACATTCTCCTCATTGGTTACAGCTTCCGGTTCTGTCATTTTCCCAAACCGGGTTTGCAGGCGGGCAACTTCTTCATCAATCATTGCGTCGCTTACGCTTATTACATATTTCTTAACCTTAATGTCTTTGGTGTCCATTTCAAAAGAAGGCTTCAGCCCGATTTCAAAGGAGAATACATAATCACCCGGATTATTCATGTCCAGCTCACGGGCATTGTTTTCCAGCGGCAGTGGGTTGCCGAAAATATCCAGGGCTTCCCTGCTCATGTACTGGTTGAGTTCTTTTTCTACTGTACGGAAGACCTCATCGGTAAAAACACTCTGGCCATACATTTTCTTTACTAAACCTGCAGGAACCATTCCTTTTCTGAATCCGGGAATATTTGCCGTTTTAGCTTGTTTCTTCAGGTTCAGATCAAAGCTTTTGAAGTAATCTTCTTTGGTAATGGTAACGGTAAGCTTATCATTTAATAAGCCAATGTTTTCTCTGTTGATAGTAGCCATAACAATTTTTTAAACTTATTTTTCGGGTTGCGAAGGTAAGGGTTTCGCCTAAAAGAACCAGCCGGGAAGCAGGTTAAAGTAACAATTAGGGCCTGCCCGGGCTGCCGGAATAGCCTGAATGGTGATATTGTACTGAAAATGCACTTTTGAACAGCCCTTTGGACAGGAATGGGTTGAGTCTGTGCAAATCATTCATTTATAAATGGCCGCCGGCTAATCACCTGCATTTTACGCCTATTTGGTAGCAAGCCCTCTTTACATTTAAGCAGACAACTATTTTGGTAATGAAATAATCGGTCTCTGAAAATCAGCAGTTGCTGATTATGGATTGCGCTGACATATGGCGGCATTGACCAATCAACAAATTCAGCCAACTGATTTGGTCGCCAGCATAATTATAAGGTTGACGAGAATCATATATATATAATGATGAGTGTCATTTTCCCGGATATATAGCGGCTATACATTTGTATAAATAAATCCAATGGTGATGTAATAATAAAACAGATCAATAAGATTTAAAAAATATTTCTACCGCCATAACAGTATAATTATCGGGAGGGTTAATTATCAACTAAGTGGTGGTAGATTTTTTTTTCTTAAATGGTTAACCCTTCCAAAAAAATATTTAGTTATTATGAAGCGGACATTAACGGATACTGTTTTTTATTTTTTGTTTTAAAGGGATATTTATAGTAATAAAATCCTTTATATAATTACTCTCCTGAAATTTTTCATAACAAAAAATAAGTTCGCCGTGTACTTCAGTTTTGAATACTTATAAACTGATATGTACTAAAGTCAGCTTAACTGATCTGCTTAATGAAAAATCTGAAAACGAATAAATTTCATTTTAATAACAAACGGATTATAGCCGGGCGTTATCAAATTAAATATTTAAAATAATTCGTTATGCAAACGGGTGCAGCAGCTTTTATTGATTCAATGGATTACCTGGATAACAGTGAAGGACTACTCTGGCAATCATTCAAACAGGGCGATGCCGAGGCGCTGGAAAATATTTACATAAACTATTTTGATATGTTGTGCTTTTATGGGCGTCAGTTCGCTGCAGATGACCCGTCTCTGGTAGAGGATTGCATACAGGAATTATTTATTCAATTGTATGCCAAATCCAACAGGAGCAGGCTTTCAGATACCAATTCTATAAAATATTATTTAATGAAATCATTAAGACGTTCTATTCTTAATGCGCAAAAAACAACGGCCCGGAAACACACAAAATTTGTAGCAGAAATAGGTCAACTGGATTGTTGTGAATTTAAACCTGACAAAGATGGTGGAATGAACAATGAGTTCCTGAAAAAAAACCTGCTTCAACTTCCGGTCAGACAACGTGATGCAATTTATCTTAGATTTTTTTCGGAACTGGAATTTCAGGAGATCGCTTCTAAAATGAATCTGGATATTAAATCCGTTTATAAAGTTATTTATAAAGGGCTGGCTAATCTGCGCCACATGTATGAATATGATCAGTGTAAATCATTTATGTAAATGAGTTGAGAAATGAAGGGATAAAAATCTCTTCTTATTTCTTTATAGAGTTACATAACCTTCTAATTGATTTACCATGAAAAAAAGATACCAGCTATTCATACTCTTGTTATTAATGATTACCGGATTTGCGGCGTGTATTGACACGAAAAAATCAACCTACTTTAATGGCGCTGCCGATACTTCATTTATACAGGCCCCGGGCGCAAATGAAAACATTATACAGAACAATGATATTCTGAGTATTGCTATCAGTAGTTTAAATGCAGATGCCTCTGCCGTATTTAATACTGCGAATAATTTTGTCATCAGTTCTTCCAGTGCTTCCGGAATGAACTCACAGTCTATCGGCTACCTGGTTAATGCAGAAGGAAATATTCAGCTTCCGATTCTCGGAAACGTAAGAGCTGCCGGGCTAACTAAAGAAGAACTGAAAAAATCAATTACCAGTGTGATCGTAGAAAAAAAATTACTGGTAGATCCGATCATTAATATACGTCACCTCAATTTTGAAGTAACAGTGATAGGTGAAGTAGGCCGCCCAACAGTAATTACAGTGCCAAGTGAGC
>CALPNW020000138.1 GCA_943325035.2 Sphingobacterium thalpophilum
AGGCCTTTTTGGCGGATAGTTGAAAAAAACGAGAAAGTTTATTTGAAAATTTCATGGAGTATCATAAAGCAACCCACTGAAAGTACAAAAAAACCAAATCCCTTTTTCAACCTGGTGCCGGATATTTTTTTACCCAGTATGTTCCCGATGAAAATCCCTGCACAACTAATGGAGCTAAAGGTGATCAGCAGGGGCCAGTGAAACTGGTGCACCAGTAAATCACCCGCAAACCCAAATAATGAATTGGCAGCAATGATCAGTAAAGATGTGCCAATGGCTTTTTTCATGGGGAGCTGGAAAGAAAAAATAAGTACCGGAATGATTACAAATCCGCCACCGGCACCAATAAATCCGGTGAGAATACCTACCTCAATGCCCTTTATCAGGGCGCTGCGGGCATTTACAGGCTTTGTTTCTCCGGTATGCTGTAGTTCTTTGCGGCTGATCATATTGATGGACGCAATGATCATTACAATGGCAAACAGCATTAATACCGCCAGTGATTTGGTTACTTCAACGCCTGCGAGTGTAAAAAGCTGATCGGGTATTGCGGGTAAAACAAATTTTCTTACCAGAATTACGGTAATGATGGAGGTAAGTCCAAAATAACCGGCTGCTGAAGTATCCACGTCTCCCTGCCTGAATTTAATAATGGCACCCAGTAAACTACTGCTGCCAACAATAAACAGCGAATAGCCTGTGGCAAGTACTGGTTCTAATCCAAAAAGATATACCAGTGCCGGTATGGTTAAAATAGAACCACCACCTCCGATCAGGCCGAGAGAAATACCAATGAACAATGCGATAGAATATCCTATTATTTCCATTTAGTTTTTACTGATTCCTACCCGTTGCTGAATGAATTCATCTTTGGAAATGGCAGTTAGCATAGCCAATGCAAGATCACCTTCATTGATTCTGAACTTATTGATCACCGGAAGGTGATTGGCATTGGTGGAATAATTACCGGTTTCGCCTTCCTCAATAATAATACCCGGACAAAAAAGCGTCCAGTTAAGGTTGGATTGTTGCAGGAGTTCTAATGACTTTAAATGCTCAAGCCCCAACGGTATAGCATCTTCCGGATAATCCGGTGAATCTATCAGGTATTGGTTGTCATTGTTCCATAAAACGCCTGTTCCGCCCAAAGCCACTATTCGCTTAATGCCTTTTACCTGCATCTGTTCAATAATAGTTTTAATACCCAGACTTCTGCTTTTATCGGAACCATCTGTGGCACCACCCAAGGCCGCAATTACTGCATCTGAATCGTTCAGGGCTGCAGCAACTTCTTTTGAATTGAAAATATACCCTTTAAGGGCAATGAGTTGTTCATTACGGTGGTCTTCATCTATCAGGTCTTCCACATTTCTGCCAAATGCAGTTACAGTGAAACCCCTGTTAAGTGCCTGATGCACGATGCGTTTACCAACCTGACCGGAAGCACCAAAAACAGTAATATGCATATCGATTTTTTAAGGGGATTATTAACCCGCAATTTGTTCGGCAAGTTCCTGCATGGAAATTCCCTGATGACTTTCATCATACACACATTCTGCGTTTTTGATGAGTAAGATTTGTGGAGATTCGTGGTGAACCTGAAATGTGTCAGCAATCTCTCCCGATAAAGTTCTGTATTGAATCAGGTCCAGAAAGTGATAATCTGCATTCTCCGGAGCTTCTTCCCGTTCCAGCCTGTTTAAGGCCATGGAGCTGACACTGCATCTGGTACTGTGTTTGAAAATTACCTGCGGCCGTTGAATTGATTTAACACGGATGTCATCGAGCTGTTCCGTTGCCGTTAATTGTATCCACTTCATATAATAGCTTTATACGAAATTAGTCCATTTGTATTAACCCCTGAAATATCGGGGATTAGTGGTAGGACAACCTCTGCCTTTTTCGGAAGCGCAGGAAGTGAGGGTTAAGGAAATACATCCTAAAATAACCAGGAACAAGGCAATCTTTTTCATACTATATTAATTTGTACATGATAAGCATGTATTTTGCATCAGAACGAAGATATAGTATCTGGGCAAAATGCAGCTTCTGGTAAAACTATTCAAAATGTTAATTTCCAGCCTGTTTCTAAAATTTATAACGTATGCGTGTTCATTTTATTTCAATCGGGGGTAGTGTAATGCACCAATTAGCCATTGCTTTAAGCAAAAAAGGCTATCAGGTTAGCGGAACAGATGATGAGATTTTTGAGCCGGCAGCCGGAAATCTGGTTCTGGCAGGTCTGATGCCTGATAAAATGGGCTGGCAGCCAGCGCTGATAACGAAGGACCTGGATGCGGTTATTCTTGGCATGCACGCCAAAGACGATAACCCTGAGTTGTTGAAAGCCAAGGAGTTAGGATTGGCTATCTACTCTTTTCCTGAATATATATTCCAGGAAAGCAAGCAGAAAAAAAGGATAGTGGTGGGAGGAAGTCATGGTAAAACAACCACTACCAGTATGATTATGCATGCCTTGCAGGCTTTACATCAAGACTTTGATTACCTCGTGGGAGCAAAACTGGCCGGATTTGAACAATCCGTAAATATTACAGATGCGCCGGTAATTGTTTGTGAGGGAGACGAATACCCTGCCAGTGCCATTGAAAAAAAGCCCAAATTTCATTTTTTATATCCACATGTGGCAATACTTACCGGTATTGCCTGGGATCATATCAATGTTTTTCCCACTTTTGAATTTTATCTGGAACAGTTTGTGATTTTCATTAACCGGATCGAAGCGGGTGGTCTGCTTATTTATAATGCAGAAGATGAAGTGCTGAATAAGCTGGTACAGGAACATCTGAGAGCAGATATCCGCTATCAGCCCTATGGTGTGCCGGAACATACCATCAACAACGGAGTAACAAGTGTTACTATTGAAGGTGCCACCGGGATATTAAATGTCTTTGGTAATCACAATCTGATGAATCTGCTGGCAGCCTGTTATGCGTGTGCAGAACTGGGAATCAATGCTGCAGATTTTCTAAGGGTGATGAATAATTTTACCGGAGCATCAAAAAGACTTGAATTGCTGGCCTCCAATGAGCATATAAATGTTTACCGCGATTTTGCTCATGCACCCAGTAAAGTAAAAGCAACTGTAGAAGCGGTGAAGCAACAGTATCCCGGCAGAAAATTGTTTGCAATACTGGAACTGCATACATTCAGTAGTTTGAACGAAGCATTTATGCAACAATACAAAGGGGCTTTTGATAAAGTGGATAAAGGGGTGGTTTTTTATTCCAAGCATGCACTGGAACTGAAGAGAATGCCTGATCTTCCTGCAGATAAAGTTTTGGAAGGCTTTGCCAAAGATGGATTGGTGGTAATCAACGAAAGGGCTGCACTGGAGCTATGGCTTAAAGAACAGAACTTTACCAATTCAAATATTCTGCTGATGAGCAGTGGTAATTATGATGGAATAGATATATTTTCGTTTGCCAAAGAAATCACTCAATAATCACGTACCCAAAATTCTAATGAAACTTCAACTCGCACGCCCAATTGCATTTATTGATCTGGAAACCACAGGGGTTAATATCAGTAACGATCGTATTGTAGAAATAGCCATCGTTAAAATAGCTCCCGATGGAACAAAGCAGGTAAAGCGAAAACTGATCAACCCGTTGATGCCTATTCCTGCAGGTTCGAGCGATATCCATGGAATTACAGATGATATGGTAAAGGATGCTCCCAGCTTTAAGCAGGTAGCTAATGAAGTAAAGCAGTTTATGGAAAATTGTGATATGGGTGGATACAACAGCAACCGGTTTGATGTACCCATGCTCATAGAGGAATTTCTGAGAGCAGGTATTGAATTTTCGGTAGAAGGCAGAAAGCTGGTAGATGTACAGAAGGTATTTCATTTAATGGAGCAGCGAACATTGAGCGCAGCTTATAAATTTTATTGCAGTAAAGTACTGGATGGTGCGCATAGTGCAGAAGTAGATGCCACTGCTACCTGGGAAGTACTGGAGGCGCAGGTAGAACGTTATCCGCAGATTGGGGATACGGTAGAAAGCATTGTTAAGTTTACCGGAGAAGATGATATTGTGGATTTTGCACGCAGATTCATTAAAGACAAAGGGATAGAAATATTCAATTTTGGAAAGCATAAGGGCAAGCCGGTAACCCAGGTATTAAAAGAAGAACCGCAATACTACGACTGGATGATGAAGGGTGATTTTGCGATGGACACCAAGCAAAAGCTAACGGAGATCCTTAACAGAACATTGGTTAAAAAGGCTTAATAAAACAGTATCTTCATTCATGCCAGTTACCCCAGACCTGTAATATCCCCGATTTGGAAAAAATTGTTATCATACCAACCTATAACGAACGCGACAATATTGTTGCAATTGTACATGCCGTATTCAATCTGAATCAGGGATACCATGTACTAGTAATAGACGATGGTTCTCCGGACGGTACAGCAGATCTGGTAAAACAAATGATGGAGGAGTTTCCTGATCAGCTGTTTTTGGAGGAGCGCAAAGGGAAATTAGGATTGGGTACTGCTTATATTCATGGGTTTAAATGGTGTATTAAAAAAGGATATCAGTTCATCTTTGAGATGGATGCGGATTTCTCACATGACCCCAAAGACCTGGAAAACTTATACAATGCCTGTAAAAACAATGGAGCAGATGTTGCTGTTGGAAGCAGGTATGTTAAAGGAGGCAAAACAGAAAACTGGCCGCTCGATCGCCAGTTGTATTCGAGGGGTGGAGCACTCTATACCAAACTCTTAACCTGGATGCCTGTTCAGGATCCTACAGCAGGATTTGTTTGTTATAAGCGCGAAGTACTTGAATCCATTAATTTTGATATGATCTCTTTTGTAGGGTATGCTTTTCAGATCGAAATGAAATTTGCCTGCTGGAAGCTTGGGTTTAAAATCAACGAAGTGCCTATTATTTTCCGCGACCGGAAAGTGGGTGTCAGCAAAATGAATAAGGGCATCATTAAAGAAGGGGTGCTGGGAGTCATCAATATCCAATGGCAGTCCTTATTTAAAGATTATCATAAACGCGTTAAGGTGGCTACAAAATAGCCAGCCTGCGATCCTCCTCTATACTCTTTAAAACGCACGCTGTACTCTTTGAACCTCAGTGCGGAGGTTCCTTTCTTAATCGCTGTAGCTGCCCGTTATTTTATTCCATCCCCTGTTGTACAAAGATCCTGCCACCAGCCAGATAGCAATTATAGAAAGTGCCAGTAATAATAGTACTACAGGTAAATAACTGTAAATGAAAAAATGGAGAGTTGCAACGCCAAAAGGTAATAGCATCGAAAACATGCCCCGTATAAAACTGCCACCCTTGTGGGTAGTGGTTTCTGTTTTTGAAAAAGGTAAATCAGTTGCACTTATATAGGCAATAATAAAGCAGATCAACAGCTGGTTACTCATTCCCAATAAAAGGTTAGGTACTATTTTAAGCCCAATGAATCCTGTTCCCAAAGCGGATATGACCAATGCAAGTGGTAAATAAAATTTCAGGATGGTAGCTTTTGCTGCCCCGCTGATAATATTTCCAGGCTGTGCCACCGGTGTAGTATAATAGATCCAGGCTGCTTTTGATTTATCGGAGAATTTTATTTGTAAAAGAGCCTGCATGATCACAAAACCAATAAAATACATGGCGGTAATAAATACCATTTTACCCGATTTGGTTTGGGTGATGATATCATTCATGCCGGTATTCCGGTTATTATTGGCCATGATCAGTAAATATACAATCAGGTATCCCATAGAAGGGTAAATGCGCATTTTAAAATCGCGGCTTCTGGATGTCATGTGCCAGGCAAGCATAAACCCCATTCTTTCGGCACCACTCTTTGTAACCAGTAAGGCTATTTTTTCTGCAAATGACGCAACTGGTTTCGTAGAATTTCCTGTAAATACAAGCTGCTTGTTTTCGGCCAGTTCACTTCCTGATATCATCGATAATTTCTGCATGAAGGAAGGCGCAAAATATTTTACTACAATCCAAATGGAAATCAATGGCATTGCAATACTCAAGAGGAGGGCAATAATCAGTATCAGTGAACCCTGAGGATGAGTGAGCAGCTGCCAGCCTCCTGCAAACCAGAACGGGGGAATCAGTAAAGACCAGCCATCCTGCGGAATTGAATAGTTCTCCAGTATAGATTTGTTGATCAGTCTGGGAACCAGTTGGTATGCCCCATATATGAAAATGGTAAAACCAATCTGAAAATAACTGATAATTGATTTGAATTTTTCCGGGGTGGTTACTTTAAGTATAAAAACATACAGGGCATTAATAAAGAAAATGGTTAGTAAGGTTGCAAATGGAATCAATGCCATTAATGCAAATACCCCGGTCATTCCTTTTTCAATGCCTACTGTTATCAGCCCTGGAACAGACATGGGAACCATCATCTTAGAAACATGGATGACGATATGCAGCAATCTGGCTAACAGAAAAGTTCTGTCGTTTACCGGTTTGGGAAGAATAATGGCATTGTCGCGTACATCAATTAAAACGGTAGTAAAGTCGGTAATAAGTGTGGAAGCCAGCAGAAAAATAAAGAATGCAAAGAAAATGGTAAACTGGGTAACAGTATCTTTTGAAACATAAAATGAAATCACAAAGAACAGACCCAGAATTGCAGACAGGAGCATTGTGCCCAGTGTAGCCAGTTTTACGGGCTTGGCCTGTTCCTTTTTACGGGTTTGCTGAATTGTGCCAGGCCTCCGGTCATCCATCAGCAATTTGGTGGCCAGTATAGCTTTAAGGTGTACGTTATTCACTCCCAGTTTTGCATACAGTGCTTTGGGTAATAATACAAAAGCCAGAAAAAACCGGTTGATCATAGTAATTTTTTTTATTAATCGAATGCCTGCATTAAATCGTCGGCTGCCTGACTTAATGATTCTTTAGCGGTAAGATGTGCAAATATCTTTTCCAGACTTTCATTGCCTTGTTGCTGTTGAAGTTCTTCAAAGCTGCCGTCTGCAACAACTACCCCTTCATTGATTAAAATAATGCGGTCACTTACTTTTTCCACCACATCCATCATGTGACTGCAATAAAAAATGGTCTTGCCGTCTCTGGCCAGTTTACTGATCAGTTCTTTTACTATTATCACAGAATTGGCATCCAACCCGCTTAATGGTTCATCCAGAATAATGATATCGGGATTATGCAACAGGCCTGAGGAGATGAGCACTTTTTGTTTCATTCCTTTGCTGAATGTGTCCATCCGGTCATTCATATTGGCTTCCAGTCCAAATGCCGTAAGCATTTTTCTGATCCGTTCATCGGCAATTTCTTTGGAGAGATCATATAAAGATGCCATTAATCCAAGATATTCAATCGGGGTGAGTACATCATATAGTTCTGCCAGTTCGGGTACATAGCCAATTTTTCTTTTTACGGCCACAGGATCTTCTTTCAGATTAATACCGGCAACTGTAACCTCCCCATCATAGTCGGAAATAAGCCCACACAAAATTTTTACTGTGGTGCTTTTGCCGGCACCGTTTGGCCCTATATAACCAATTACCTGGCCTGCATTAATAGAAAGGTTAATGCCTTTAAGTACGGCCTTATGGCCATAGTTTTTGTAAACGTTCTTCAGACAAATGATTGGTTCCATATAGTATAAAAGATAAATATA
>CALPNW020000139.1 GCA_943325035.2 Sphingobacterium thalpophilum
CAGGTGTTGGCGGTGATGGCGGTGATGGTGGTGTTGGCGGAGTTGGCAATTGGCCATATTTTTTCTCTGCTCTTTTAATACTTTGCGTATTGGTCATATCAAAAGATTCCTCACTCCCGTCTTTAAATTTTATAGTGAGTCGCAATGGAGACTGCAGCCAGTAGACCAACTTTACATCCGGATTCTTTGCCATGAAAGACTTTAATCCGGCATCTGCCTGACCATTTCTTTTAAACACAATTACTTCAGAGGAGTTGAATTTCAACTCTTTTACTTCAGAGGAGATGTATTTGGATGTAATCTCAATGACCCCGTTTTTAGCGGCATCCCCATAAAGCCGGATGGCATTATCACCGCCTTTTAATACATTTACAGTAGCAATCTCATCAGGGCTCAGCTTAAGCTCGCTCATTTTTATATCCAGTTTTTTACCGTCGAGAATAATGATTGCGTTATCGGCCTGCGTTTTATTTACGACTACGGTATCTGTGAGGATCACTCTAACTGCTGCTTTCTCACCTGCTGCTTTAGCGGATTTAAGCAGCACCTGAACTACTCCGTCTTTTCCTTCAGCGCCGTAGAGCAACTCCGCACTATTTCCTTTAAGTACATTGATGCTTGCAATATCATTGGGAGCAATCGCTTTCCAGTCTTTTTCATCTATCCGCTTACCATTCACTTCAATAATAGGAGCAGTCCCTTTGGAAAATGAATTGAAGAAAATGGCATTATTATCGCCCGTTTTCTGAATACGCATCACGTTGCCATTGCCAAATACGGAGACCATTTTTTCCTCACCTTCTTTGATAATACGAACCTGTTTATCTTTTGGAATAACATATACTGAATCTCCGCCCAATATGGTGGTATCCGCTACAGCAGCTGTAAGCTTTTCTTTGATGGGTGCGGCAATATTTTCAATGATGCCTGCAACAGAGAATGGCTGTGCATTTCTCTGCTCTTTGCTTCTGAAAGCAAACAGAACAACTACTATTGCCAGTAAAGGCAGAACAACTAATCTTCTCATATAGCTGAATTTTGGGGTTTTATTATTGGTGATCATTTGTAATCTTCGTTTAATGGGTGAAAAGAAAAAGGGGTTGGTTAATAAATGGTGTTGTTGCGGATAAGCTGCTGCAAGCAGCATCTGGGCAAGTGAGGCAGTATCTCCATCAGCCACGGCCTTATGATCGGCAATGAATTCATGAATCATTTCCATTTCTTTTTTCATCAGCCAGAAAAAAGGATTGAACCAACCGGCAATCAGCACCAGCTGAATCACTAACTTATCTGCGCTGTGCTTCTGTTGTACATGGGTGAGCTCATGTTGCATCATTTGTTTTCCGGCTTCGCTGTTGAGGTCGATAGACTCATGCCAGAATATATACCGGAAAAAAGAAAACGGTGCACCGTTTGCATGGGTTAATACCAGGTATACATCCCCCACCGATTTGCAGGAATGCGATTTAAGCAACCAGTAAATCCGGAAAAATGAACGTGTCAGACCAACCAGCAATACCACTCCACCCGCCGCATAAAGCAACATCAGTATGCCCTGCCAGCCGAACGGAGATGCCCCCTGCTGAAGGCTTGATTCTATTTCAGAATTATTATTGGCAATCACCGCAAATAGATCTGCCAGCTGCTGATCGGCAGCAGGGCTGTTCCATTCTATTTTAATGAGCGGAACAATCCAGGCGAACAAAGCAATAGCCAGTAAATAGAAACGGTTATATTGATGGAACCGCTTATTGCGCAACACTACCCAGTAGTAGCCCATCATGATTCCACTGCATAAGATTACCTGCAAAAAGTAATAGAGTGTGGTAAGCATATAATTATTTTTTAGTTTTTTTAATTTCCTGTAACAGTAATTCCAGTTCTTTAACACTGATGTCTTTTTGTTTCACCATAAAAGAAACTGCATCTGCAAAAGAGCCTTCAAAATAACCATCTACCAGCGTCCGGATAGAACTTGATGAGTATTCCTCTTTAGAAACCAGCGGATAATATTCATGAACCCTTCCTATTTGTTTTACCCCTACAAATCCTTTATCTGTAAGAATTTTTACGATGGTGGCAATGGTATTGTTATGCGGCTTTGGCTCGGGCTGAACTTCTATAATATCTTTTAGAAATGCAGTATGGAGACTCCAGATACTCTGCATGATCTGTTCTTCGGCTTTTGTTAACGGCTTCATAGATTTTATCAATTACAAATCAAACCTATAACTAATATTTTAGTTTAACAACTATTTTTTTAGTTATTTAAATTATTTTATTCAGGGCAGCCCGAAATGAGTAGCGGAAACCATAATTACCTTCGTATTTTGCATTTGGTTAAACCTATATTGCCCCGGCAAGGGAAAACCAAACCCTGAAAAGATGATCTACTATATAATTGCAGGTGAAGCCAGTGGAGACTTACATGGCAGCAACCTGATCAAACAGTTGCAAACTCAAGACCCATCGGCTGAAATCCGCTGCTGGGGAGGCGACCTGATGCAGGCAACCGGCGCTACGGTGGTAAAGCATTACCGTGATCTGGCATTCATGGGTTTTGCGGAAGTCATTAAAAACCTGCCAACCATTTTTGGCAACCTTAAATGGTGCAAAGAAGATATTCTGCGGTTTAAACCGGACGCACTGATTTTAATAGACTATCCCGGCTTTAACCTGAGAATTGCGGAATGGGCAAAACAACAGGGATTGAAAGTCATTTATTACATCTCACCGCAGGTCTGGGCATGGAAGGCCAGCAGGGTAAAAAAAATGAAAACCTGCATCGACCTGATGTTATGCATTCTCCCTTTCGAAAAAGCCTATTACAGGGATAACTGGAACTGGGAGGTTGACTATGTTGGACACCCATTAATAGAAGTTATTGAGGATTTTAAATACAGTCAATCAACAAAAAGTGGTGACCAGGGAAATGACGAAATACTCCCGGATTCAAATCAACCAATCATTGCGCTTCTTCCGGGTAGCAGGAAACAGGAAATTGCCAAGAAGCTTCCGATCATGCTGAGTGTTGCTGATTATTTTACCGCTTACCAGTTTGTGGTGGCCAAAGCCCCCGGACAGGATGATGAATTCTATGCCCCTTTCTTAACCGGGCACAACAATGTATCTGTGGTAAAGAACAGCACTTATGAATTATTGCTGAAATCCAGTGCTGCATTGGTTACCAGCGGAACCGCCACATTGGAAACTGCCCTGTTCTCAGTACCCGAAATAGTATGTTATAAAGGAAGCAGTATCAGTTACCAGATTGCCAAAAGACTCATCAGGATCAAATACATTTCTCTGGTGAATCTGATTATGGACAAAGAGGTGGTAAAGGAATTAATTCAGGATGAACTCAATACTAAAAACCTGGTAGCGTCTCTGCAGGAGTTGATGAACAATCAGGAAAAGCAGGAACAACTTCAAAAAGAGTACACACGGCTAAAAGAAGTGCTCACAGCAGGCGGACATGCATCAGAGCAGGCTGCCGCAAAAATACTATTGTTCCTCAGGGGGAATCATTAACTCAGCCGGTTTTACTATTTAAACAACGGAAGTACCCATGTTTTAAAAATACTATACCCCACCGCCAGCAAAAACATGATCAGTGAAATTCTGTTCATTCCATGCATGTACTTCGTCCACTGTGTTCGTGGTTCATTCGGATCTCTTTTCTTAATATAAAGATATTCTCCTATTTGTTTCCAGACACCCATATTGATTAATTTGAATTAAAGATAATAAGACTACCTGAAAAATTAACTAAACATAATATGCTCCAATTTGTTACTTACGTAAATAGCTATCATATGCCCAAGTTTGCCCTCTTCTTTATTTTACTGTTCATTGCCTTTTCCGGATCGGCCCAGTTTGATCCTGCTAAAATTGACATCATCCGCGATAAATACGGAGTGCCCCATATTTTCGGTAAAACAGATCCGGAAGTATCCTATGGTCTGGCATGGGCACATGCTGAAGACGATTTTGCTACTATTCAACAATCACTGATGGCAGCAAAAGCCATGCTGGCTCAATACCAGGGCAAAAAAGGAGCAACCATCGATTATATCATACACCTGCTCCGTATTCCGGAACTGGTAGAGGAGAAATACGAAAAAGACCTTAGCCCCGATTTTAAAAGATTGCTGGAAGGCTATTGCGGCGGATTGAATTCATATGCCGCCAAACACCCGGAAGAAGTATTGTTAAAAAACCTCTTCCCGGTTGCACCAAAAGACATGATACAGTTTTCTGTATTACAATTGTGTGTATTATCAGGAGCAGACAAAGCGCTCACTGCTATTTTTGGGGGAACTATACCTTTACTGGAGAATTATAAAACTGCGGGAAGCAATGCATTTGCCTTCAACAGCAATAAAACAACCGATGGTCAGGTGTACCTGGATATCAACGCACACCAGCCGCTCGAAGGACCGGTTGCTTTTTACGAAGCACATCTCTGCAGTGAAGAAGGATGGAATATTTTAGGCGCTAATTTTCCCGGCGCCCCAACTATTTTACATGGTTGTAATGAGTATCTTGGTTGGGCACATACGGTGAACGCCCCCGATAAACTGGATGTATATCAACTTGAAATTAATCCTGCCAATAAACTGGAATATAAATTTGATGGCAAATGGGAAACACTCGAGGAAAGAACTGCTCCACTCAAAGTAAAAATTGCCGGAGTAAAAATCAGTATTAAGAAAAAAGCCTACTGGAGTAAATACGGTCCTACGGTGATCACCGAAAGAGGTACATTTTCTATCCGGATGCCCGCACAAATGGATATCAGAGGATTAGAACAATGGTACCGGTTCAACAAGGCCAAAAACTTTACTGAGTTCAGTAAAGCCCTGAACATGCTGGCCATACCAGGATACAATATTGTTTATGCAGACCGCTATGACACGATTTACTACGTTAGTAACGGACGCATCCCTTTACGTGACCCTCAGTTCAACTGGAAGAATACCTTGCCTGGAAATACCAGTGCCACACTCTGGAATCAACTGCACCCTGTTGCAGATCTTCCACAGGTACTGCAACCAAAATCTGGTTATGTATACAATACCAACCACTCTCCTTTTCATTCAACCGAAGGTGCAGACAACCCTGTTGTAAAAGACATTACGATGGGATATGAGACGCTCGAAAACAACCGCAGTATGCGGTTTGAAGAATTGGTGAAACCTTTGAATAAAGTTTCCTATGCAGATTTTAAGCGCATCAAATTCGACAGGCAGTTCCCTTCTAAATATGCATTCCCTACCAATATAGATACTTTGTTTTTACTGGATGCCGCCCAATATCCGGACATCGCTCCACTCATTAACAATTTAAAAGGATGGGATAAAATAGGAAATGCAGAAAGCATTGGTGCAGGTACTTTCTTTTTTGTTCAGGCACAGGTTGGAAAAAACAGGGCATTGTATTATTCCGAAAAAGCCATCACCACCCAACAGGCTGTAGTACTGTTAACTGAAGCCAAAGCTACCATGATGAAAGATTTCGGCCGGACAGATCTTCAGTTGGGTGATGTACAGAAACTGGTTCGCGGGGATATTGCATTGCCGCTTCCGGGTTTACCCGATCAACTGGCACCTATGTATTCTGTTCCCTATAAAAATGGAATGTCTAAAGGAAATCAGGGAGATGCTTACATAGAACTGGTTCGGTTTACCAAAGATGGTCCGATACTGGAAACACTGAATGTATATGGTGCTTCTGCCCGGAAAAATTCTCCGCACTATACCGACCAGATGGAAATGTTTGTGAAGCAGCAAACCAAACCAATGACACTGAATAAAGCAGAAGTATATAAAAATGCGGTAAGTAATTACCACCCTCAGTAGGTATGGTATAGTTCCCTATTAACAGATCACTGAGCTGCAGGAAACGGGTTTTATATCCAGGTCTTCAGCAGTTCAGTGATCTGTTTGGTTTCTATAATAAAACCATCGTGGCCGTAGGTAGATTCAATAGCATAAAGTTCCGCATCCGGCAGATGATCTGCCATGAACTGCTGTTCGTCTATCGGACAAAGAATATCACTGGTGATGCCTATAATTAAAGCAGGTTGATGAATGGTTTTTAAAACTTCTATCAGCTCTCCGCCCCTGCCTCTTCCCAGATGATGACTGTCCATGGCCTTGGTGAGCAACCAGTAGCTGTATGCGTTGAAGCGTTTTACTAATTTATCTCCCTGATAATTCAGGTAAGAAGAAGCTTTAAAATCATTGATCTTTTCGGGATCAGGATCTGTTTGCTTTTCCTGAAATGTGGTGTAGTTTCTGTAGGTAAGCATGCCGATTGCTCTGGCCGCTTTTAATCCTCTTGCACCTGCGCCCGGCACCATATCCTGCCAGGTCTGATCTGCCTCTATGGCCAGCCTTTGAGCAGTATGTACCGCAACGCCCCAGGCACTTTCAGAAGCTGAAGTGGCAATCAGGAACATTTTCTGAATAACGGATGGTTCCATTACTGCCCATTCCAGTACCTGGTAACCTCCCATACTTCCTCCCATCAGCAGATGGATCTGTTCTATCCCTAATTCTTTTCGAAGCAGTATATGTGCAGCTACCATATCACGGATAGTTACCTGAGGAAAACTGGAATAATAAGGATGGCCTGTTTTGGGGTCGATGCTCAACGGACCGGTTGAGCCATAACAGGAACCAATGATATTGGCACAAACAATATAGTACTGATCGGGATTAATTAAACAGCCTTCCCCAACCAGTCCCTTCCACCAGTCTGCCACATCCGAACTGGCTGTAAGTGCATGACAGACCCAGATCACATTGGTCCCGGATGCATTCAGCTTGCCATATGTATGATAGGCAATTTCCAAACCGGGTAACTCCTGCCCGTTTTCCAGTAAAAGTGGCCGATTATAGCAAAATTTAGTCATGCTGTTAATTCCGTGTTTCAACTGCAAAATAAAGGCATGCACTGCGTACATTTGCTGAAATCTTCAAAATGGACATAATTGAGGTGAAAAGAGTGGATGATTCCTATGCATTTCTGGCTACTGATAGCCATGGGAACACTGCCAGAATGGACGCTTCAGAAGCCATTGGAGGCCACAATTCGGGCATCAGACCCATGCAATCTATCCTGATGGGATTAGGCGGTTGCGGCGGAGTAGATATTATTACTATCCTAAAAAAACAAAAGCAGGAGCTCACCGGTTTCCGGATGGTGATCAAAGGAGAAAGAGAACAGGGCAAGGAACCTGCTTTATGGAAAGCGGTTCATATTCATTTTTATTTTTCCGGTAACGTAGATGCGGACAAGGCGGAAAAAGCGATAGCACTTTCTTTAAATAAATATTGTTCTGTTTCGGCAACATTAAGGGCCGCCGGATGCAGCATCAGCTGGGATATAGCTGTAAATTGACCTACTTATAAAATACATACATGAAAAACGAAACAAAAGCCATCCGTATTCAAACAGAACGAACCGACCAGATGGAACATTCCACACCAATGTTTCTTACCAGTAGTTTTTGTTTCGACAATGCGGAAGATATGCGTGCTGCTTTTGCAGATGAAAC
>CALPNW020000140.1 GCA_943325035.2 Sphingobacterium thalpophilum
CCTACTTTAACACCTCCTAAAACAGTAGAAGAAGCAACGGCCAAACTATATGCAGACGGCTTGTCGGTAAGATCATTGTAGCTACCGCTGAACAATACCGGCCGGCTAGTGAGATCCAGATAACTTCCGCTAAATAAAGCTGGCTTATCTGAAAGATCAGTGTAACTGCCACTAAACAATACCGGCCGGTTCAAAAGATCCAAATAACTACCACTAAATAACGATGGCCGGCTAGTGAGATCCAAATAACTGCCGCTAAATAAGGATGGCTTGTTTTTAATGAAGTCTAGTTTTGTATTATCCAATTGCGTCCAATCACTCTGCAGCTGTGTGCCAATACCAGTTCCCGCTCCACTTAATACGCCATCCGCATCAATGGACAGATTAGCGCCTACTTTAACACCTCCTAAAACAGTAGAAGAAGCAACGGCCAAACTATATGCAGACGGCTTGTCGGTAAGATCATTGTAGCTACCGCTGAACAATACCGGCCGGCTAGTGAGATCCAAATAACTACCACTAAATAACGATGGTTTATTTTTAATGAAGTCTAGTTTTGTATTATCCAATTGCGTCCAATCACTTTGTAGCTGTGCAGAGGAGGGCCGCCCATCAACATAAGCCTTGACTGCTTTAACGCTGGGGTACCTGATATCAGACTCAGCGTCATCACTTATACTACTGCTTTTATTAGATAAAATTTCTCTTTGATTCAATGCCTGTTGCACAGCATTACTGATGGGCTTGGCAAGATCATTGGTGTTGTCTACCCTATTAATCTGTAAAACAGTACGCAATGACGAAAGATCGCCCACACCCGTACCACCCTGTTCAATCGTTAATAAACCGGAAATATTTTTAGCGGCAACGCCATTTGCAAAAAAGGCATAAGGCACAAAGTTTATTTTCTGCGTACTCATAGTTACGAAATCGATTCCCCCGGAAGGATCTATATCTACCTGCAAATACTTGTTGCCGGTACTCCAGTTTAAGCTAGAAAAAGTTCCGCTTATAATTGAATTAGCAGTGGTTTCCCCTACTACAATTGTAAACAATCCTACAGCATTCGTTACTACGGATTTTATTTCACTATAATCAATGGGGCCCTGTGCTCCACCCTCTCTGAAAATTAACCGGATAGTTATTTTTCTATCGGCAACCACCATGCCGGAAGAATTTCGGGCAATTGCCTGAAAATTAATTCCGTTCCCATTCTGGCAGTAAGTCAGCTCTGCAACAAATAACAACAGCGCAGCTATGAGTAGGGCTTTTTGCATGGATTTAAAATTTAACTATTGTTCTGGTTATTTGCTTTGTTTGCTGATCAGGAGCAGTATATTGAACATGTATGAAATAAATTCCGGATGAGTAGGTCGATAGATTTAACTGACGATTATAAACAAGTCCGGTATATTTCTCTTCGAATTGCTGAAGGATATACCCATCGCTACGCATTACCTTAATGGTGATTTTCCCGGGGTCTGGAATAGATGTCCTTACCGTTATTAAAGCAGCTGTAGGATTTGGTCCAATATAAATTTCAGCACTTCCAATTGGCAGTGGCGCTATAAACAATGATTGCAGAAACCCGGTAGTAAGCATGAAATCTCCTGAAGGAGAGAAGCTTTTAACTGAAAGCAGTTCGGCAAAACTCCAGTCAATCAATATATCATCTTTTGAAAAACTACCACCACTTGCATTGATTACCTGAGGATCTTTTATTTGCGAAATGGCAGGTAGTAAAAAAAACAGTAACCCCCCTATAAGCAGAAAAGTTTTCACTATTAAAGGTTTGCTAAACATTCCACGGAATATTGAAGACAATAATTTATTACTGTTGTGCAAATTTAGAGACCAGCATGAATAGTAACCCTGATCTTAATCAACTCCAATCTTGATGAATATCATTTTTACACAGTTTATTTTATGTGTAATTTTACAGCCTCTTAGAAACAGGTAAACACGCTCCAACAATCCCTTCCATTTATTGATACTACTAAAAAACAAGATCCCTTGTTTTAACAGGTATAATATGTCTTTTATGAAAAAATATATACTTCATCATTTTTACTGCCTACAAAGTATTGCAGGAAATTACCATGCATTGATGCTGCTCTTGCTTTTATTTGCCGGGAATGTTTTAACTGCACAAAGCAGTACTAAAATTTCTAAAAAAATTGTTGCCGGTCAGCCAGAAAAAAGCCTCCTTACTTATCAGATCATCAAAGGCCCGGAAAACACATTCGGTTATGATATATACGATCAAAGCCGGCTGATGATTCACCAGCCCTCCGTTCCCGGGTTACCCGGAAATAAAGGCTTTGCCAAAAAAACAGATGCCGAAAAAATAGCCGGTATGGTTATCAATAAAATTAACCACCATATCATGCCTCCCACAGTTACAGAAAAAGAAATGGATTCTTTACATATAAAACGATGAGCCATGAAAACGCTATTACTTTTATTATTGGCTGTTTGCGGATTGCAGCAGGCCATGAGTCAAACCTGCACTGCAACTATTACAGCAAGCGGGCCTACCACTTTTTGTGAAGGAGGAAGTGTGGTTTTGTCTACAAATGCTGTTGCTGATAGTGGCGCCTGGACAAAAATGACCAACTTTATTTCGGCACGTTCCGGTGCTTCGGGTTTTAGCATTGGCAACAAAGGATACCTGGGAACAGGATATGATCCTGTTACAGAATATAAAAAAGATTTCTGGGAATATGATCCTGCTACTAATGCCTGGACTCAAAAAGCAGACTTTGGAGGTTCGCTGCGCTATGATGCCACCAGTTTCAGTATCGGCAATAAAGGATATATAGGAGCAGGCTATGATCCTAATGCAGGTTATATGAATGATTTCTGGGAATATGATCCTGCTTCCAATACCTGGACTCAAAAAGCCAACTTTGGCAGTCCCGCCCGCCAGGGTGCAAAAGGATTTAGTATTGGCAATAAAGGGTATGTAGGAACTGGTTATAATCCTAACGCAGGGTATTCAAATGAATTCTGGGAATATGATCCTGCTTCCGATACCTGGGCACAAAAGGCCAACTTTGGTGGAACAGCACGTACCTATGCTGTAGGTTTTAGCATTGGCAATAAAGGGTACATAGGAACCGGAATTGATCGGAATTTCAATAGAAATGATTTCTGGGAATATGACCCTGTTACTGATACCTGGACACAAAAAGCGGACTGTAGTAATACCGGACGCTCCTTGGCTTTTGGCTTCAGCATGGGCAATAAAGGATATATAGGAACTGGTATCGCTACTACGGTTTATAAAAATGACTTCTGGGAATTTGACCCTTTATCAAATACCTGGACACAAAAAGCTACCTATGCTGGTACTGCACGGATGTATTCTTCAGGATTCAGTATTGACAATAAAGCGTATGTAGGAATCGGGGTTGATATGTATACTGGTTATAGAAATGATTTCTGGGAATACAATCCCGGCATTTCCTTTTTATGGTCTACCGGAGAAACCACCCCAACTATCACTGTCACCCAAAGCGGTAATTACACTGTTACCATAACCGGCGGCGATGGTTGCAGCGCAACATCAGAAGTAACGGCAGTTACAGTAAATGCGGAGGCAGCAATTACTTCCGTTACAGCTTCTTCTAATCCCATCTGCTTGGGAAACACCACTACTTTAACAGCGAACGGTGTTGCAGGCACCAATGCTTCCATCAACTGGTACACCAACCCTACCGGATCCGGAACAAATCTTGGAACCGGAAACACATTACCCAACAGAACAACAGGTACTTATTATGCAAGGGTAACAGCAGATTGCGGAGTACCGGTGGAGGCATCATTAATGGTTTCTCTGGCTACTTTACCAACACCCACTATTACTGCAGCCGGGCCAACTACTTTTTGTGAAGGTGGCAATGTATCACTATCAACAGCCAATACAATTGGAGGAGATCTGTGGTTACAAAAAGCCAATTTTGGTGGTGCTCCGAGAGATGGTGCAGTAAGTTTCAGTATTGGTGATAAGGGATATATAGGCACTGGTGATGCACTGGTTGTTCAAAAGGATTTCTGGGAATTTAATCCTGCTACAAATGTCTGGACACAAAAAGCAGATTTTGGAGGAGACCCAAGGGTATATGCCGTAGGACTGAGCATTGGCAATAAAGGATATATTGGTTTAGGACAGGATTATACTGCGCCTTATTTTAAAAATGATTTCTGGGAGTATGATCCTGTATCCAATACCTGGACACGCAAGGCCGATTTTTCCGGAGTAGCGAGAACAGAAGCCGCTGCATTCAGTATTGGCAGCAAAGGATACATTGGCACAGGTTCTCTCAGAAATGATTTTTGGGAATACAATCCAGCTGCTGATACCTGGACACAAAAAGCTGATTTTGGCGGCTCCGGCAGATTTGGCGCAGCCAGTTTTAGTATTGGTAATAAAGGATATATAGGTGCAGGCAAAGAAAGTGTAGATCTGGGAGTAGGATTTAAAAATGATTTCTGGGAATATGATCCTTCACAGGATAGCTGGACCAAGAAAGCTGATTTTGGGGGAACTGCCCGTGCAAGAACCATGCATTTTAGTATTGGCAACCGGGGATACATTGGCTTGGGATATGACATCGATATCTATCCAAAAGATGTCTGGGAGTACAATCCAACCCTGAACACCTGGACTCAAAAAGTAAACTTTGTTGGAACGCCCCGTGTAAGATCCATCAGTATGTGTATCGGCAATAAGGGCTATGTTGGAACCGGATATATCGGACAACGCCTGGCTAAAGATTTCTGGGAATACGATCCCGGTTATACCTATGCATGGTCTACCGGAGAAACCACCCCTGCAATTACTGTAGCCAATACTGGTAGTTATACGGTTAGTATAGCAAACAGTGCAGGCTGTAGTACTACATCAGCAGCAACAGTGGTTACTGTTGAGCCAACACCTGAAATGGATACTCCTGAGAACCAAATCGTCTGTAACGGAATTGCTACTACAGCTGTTGCATTTACTGGTGGAACAAGTGGCACAAAATATAGCTGGACCAATGACAATACTTCAATTGGGTTGGCTGCAAAAGGTTCTGGAAATATTGCTTCTTTTACAGCACCCAATACAGGCAATACACCGTTAGCTGCAACTATAACAGTAACACCTTCAAGCGGAGGATATTTTGCTTACATACCAAATCGTTCTTCAGGTAATGTTTCCGTAATTAATACCAAAACCAATGAAGTGGTAACTACCATTCCTGTAGGTACGGATCCTATTGGTGCTTCCGTAAGTCCGGATGGGAGGTATGTTTATATTTCAAATGAAGGTTCAAGCAATGTTTCAAAAATAAACACTGCCACAAACACCGTGGAAGCAACTTTTGGCGGAGTAATTGTGCCGCATGGCATATTGGTTAGTCCGGATGGAAGCAGGCTGTATGTTGTTAACTCCTGGACCGGCAATTCTGTATCTGTATTTAATACCTCTACAAATAATCTGATTGCTACAATACCAGTAGGCAACGTTCCTATTGGAGTGGCGTCAAATACAGATGGAAGCCGGATTTATGTTTCCAATACCTATTCAAACAGTGTTTCAGTAATTAACACCAGTACGAATACAGTTATTAATACAATAGCAGTTGGTAGTTTCCCTCATGGAATCTTGGTTAGTCCTGACGGAAGCAGGGTGTATGTAGTAAACTCATCTTCAAATAACATATCAGTAATTAATACAGCTACCAATGCAGTGATTAATTCAATCCCTGTAGGTGGCGGCCCTATTAGTATTACATCCAATGCAGAGGGAAATATCTTATATACCACTAATCAGCATACCGATAATATAACTGTCGTCAATACATTAATCAACTCTGTAACTGCCACAATCCCTGTGGGTGATGACCCGGCAGGCATATCATTGAACTATGATGGAAGCCGGGCTTATGTTACAAATCTGAACTCCAATAATGTAACAGTAATAAATACAGTTACCAACGAAGTTATTGCATCTATCAGCGTGGGCGCATACCCCTATTCATACGGCAACTTTATTACTAATAATCTGGTTTGCAAAGGCGCATCAAAAACATTCACCATTACGGTAAACCCAATTCCGGATGTAGCCACGCCGTCCAACCAAACCAAATGCAACAATACTTCTATAGATGCTATTAACTTTTCGGGCACTGTGTCCGGTACGGCATTTAAATGGACAAATGACAACACAGGTATTGGACTCGCCGCATCAGGAACGGGTAATATTTCCGCTTTCACTGCACTTAATACAAGTACCGTTCCTTTGGTTGCTAACCTTACGGTTACTCCGGAAGCCAATGGATGTTCCGGAACACCGGTAACATTTACAATAACAATAAATCCAACACCAGTAACACCAATAGTGAACGTGGTGAACAACTGCGGCAATTCAGTATTATCCACAACAGCAACAGGCAATTTGCTTTGGAGTACAGGCGCTACTACATCGTCTATTACAGTAACTACCGCAGGAAACTATACCGTTTCACAAACAGCAGGCGGTTGCAGCAGTTTAGCAGGATCAGGTCTTGCAACGCCAAACCCTCAGCCATCCGCTCCAATAATAAAAGTAGATAACAACTGTGGCTTCTCCATTTTATCCACTACTTCAACCGGCACTTTGCTCTGGAGTACAGGGGCAACAAGTAATGCCATTAATGTTCGTTCTGCAGGAACCTATACGGTTACCAGAACTGTTAATGGCTGTACCAGTACAGTAAGTTCCGCAGTAGCAGTACCTTCAGCGGCTCCAGTGCTTACAGTTAACAATATCAGTGTTGTTCCTGCAACAAATACCTGTAGTGCATCAGTCGCATTTGCTTCCGGAGTATCTGTTACGGGCTTGCCAACACCTTCCCTATTATATGCTATTGGCACAACCGCCATTACTTCTCCATATATATTTCCGGTTGGCGCTACCAATGTAAATGTAACAGCGTTTAATTCTTGTGGAACAGTTAAAAAAACAATGATAGTACGGGTGAATGACAACCAACCTCCGGTTATTGTTTGTAAGCCAGGCACTACAAGGTCTTCTAAAGCAGCTGTTTATCTGGTATCAGGTACTGAGTTTGATGCAACAGCTACAGATAATTGTGGCAAGCCTGTATTAACCTACAGTTTAAGCGGGGCAACCGTGGCCGGATATAATGCCAGAAAAAATACGCTGGCTCAGGAAAAATTAAATATTGGTACTACCACTATTACCTGGAGAGCTACCGATGAAAGCAATAATGTATCTACCTGTACAACTGTAGTTACTATAACACGTACACAAAGCAATAATGTAACTACCGGTCCATCAGTTATTACAAATACATTCTCTGGAACTACACCAGCATCAGAAAAGACCAATTCAATCTCAGCCAAAGTAATACCTAATCCAACGGTTAGCTATTTTACCATCGAATTAAAAAGTAACAGCATGGAGAAGTTGAGTATTACTGTTGTAGATGTAGCCGGAAGAAAAATTGATCAAAAAATCAATGTTCAGCC
>CALPNW020000141.1 GCA_943325035.2 Sphingobacterium thalpophilum
TTCTATTTTTGCACTTTAATCATCTTTTATTACAAACTAATATCATGGGCAGAGGCGACAAAAAAACAGCTAAAGGAAAAAGATTTTTGGGTTCATTTGGTAAGTCAAGACCAGTAACTCCAACCAAAGGAAAAAAAGTAGAGAAGAAAGCAGAAGAGAAAGCTTCTTAAAAAATAGTAGGGGCCGGTATGTATATCATACAACCGGCCCCCGCTCGTTTTTAATATTGTTCCATTCAGGCCTTGGCCTTACTGGCAGCAATGGTCTTAATGGCTGTTACCAGTTGATCCAGATCCTCCAGGCGTGTATATACATGCGGGGTGATCCTAACGCAACTGATGTTCTCCCATACAATGCCTACCGTGTGAATTTTATAGCCACTGTATAGTTGCGAGTCCAACTGTGCAGGGGTCATTCCCTGGATGCTTACCCCGCAAATAGCGCAGGAATAGGCATCTTTCATAGAGGTATTAATGGTTACTCCCGGAATATCTATTACCCTGCTGGCCCAGTAATTCTTTAAATACCGGATCCGGTCTTCCTTTCTTTTTTTACCGATGGCCATATGAAATGCGATGGCTTCTCCAATGCCCTGTTCTATCGGAAAGCTTCTGGTACCGAGGTTTTCAAACTTTCTGATATTTTCGCTTTGGGGATTATCTGCGCAAATTAATGGCCATACTTTGGCTATTTTTTCCTGTTTAATCCACAGCATTCCACTTCCAATAGGGGCGCTCAGGAACTTATGTAAGCTGGTTCCAAAATAATCACATTCCAGATCGGGTATATTAAAATTGAGCAGGCCAAATGAATGTGCACCGTCTACCAATACTTCTATGCCTTTGCTATGTGCCATCCTGCAGATCTTCTGTACCGGCATGATCTGACCCACCCAGTTCACCACATGCGTAACATGCAGCAGCTTTGTTTGGGGGGTAATGGCCTGTTCATAGGCGCGTACAATGGCATCGTCGTCTTCTATCGGAAAACTGAAATTCAGCTGTTTGTATACGATTCCGTCCCGCAGTACCCGCTGTTTCCAGGCATGGATCATATTGGGATAGTCCTGTTTGGTTCCAATGATCTCATCTCCCTTCTCAAAGTCTAAGCCGTAAATGACCGTATTAAGGGCTTCCGTGGCATTCCGGTTGATAGCGACCTCATCGGCCGGGCAACCTGCAAGCAGGGCTAATTTGGTTCGCAACGGCTCCCTGCCCTGGTCCAGGATCCGCCACATATAGTAAGAAGGTCCCTGGTTGGTTAAACTATTGTATCGTTCAACGGCTTCCTGCACCACCCTTGGTGAAGGGCTCACGCCACCGTTATTTAAATTAATCAGGTTCGAATTAACGGTGTAGCCCTGCTGTATCACCTGCCAGTAATCCTCGTTCTGCGCAACTTCCATAGGGCTCAGGTGGGCAATTTTGCGGGAGGCATCCTCCAGCGTAGCTGCACTTAGTTCATTAAAAATGCCATACCCGGCCACTACCCCTGTTAAGGCACCTACTTTTTTAAGGAAACTCCTTCTTTGCTCCATCGCATAATTTTAAGGATTAAGATAAACATTAAAGCCGGTTTTCGGTTATATCTTTGCAACTTATACCATGTGCATATGAACAAGAAATGGGGATTGATACTGGTTGGGATGATCGCAGCAATATGGGGCAATGACCTGTTGGCCCAGTGTTCTATCTGTACCAAAACAGCTTCGCAGCTGGGAGAAGGCCCGGCCTCAGCGCTTAATTCTGCCATCGTTTACCTGGCTTTTGCTCCTTTTGTCATTGTTGGCTTCATTGGCTACCGCTGGTGGAAGACCGAGAAACTTATAAATCCTGATTAACAAATATCAGGTTCTCATCCTGCATGTCACAGGAAAAATTATACTGGCTGGTTGCATGAAACACCGCTTTCGAAGCCCCTTTTCGCATATGATCATGCAATTCTATAATAATGGCTTTTGTTCTGGGTAACCAGTATTCATAATTCATTTCAAATACTTCTTTCTCCGACCCCTCAATGTCTACTTTTAAGATATCGATCTGCTCCCAGTGCTGCTCTTTCATGATCGTTTCTATACAAACAGCCGGAATGGCATTGGGATCATCAGGTGTGGTTTCCGAAACCATAAAAGCATTTTTAACGCCGTTGGTATTGGTAATGGCCAGGTGAACATCTTTGTTCCACAATCCTTTACAGTAGGCTTTTACAGCCGGGTATGCTCCGGTATTCTTTAAAACCATGTCAAAATTTTCTTTACTCGGCTCCACAGCCACAATACGGGCATTGGGATAGCGGTGCGAAAAATACACCGAGGCCAGCCCTATATTGGCGCCCGCATCTATGATGGTGGAAGGATTGAACGGAAAATTGATATTGTACTGGTCCCGCAGAAAAACCTGATCAAAAGTATAGTAGTCCGAAGTAAAGGGCCGCAAATGAAAAGCAGCCTTGTACTTTGCTGTTACCAGCTCACCATATGGCTTCAGCTTTACCCTTGCATATAATTTAATTGCATCTTCTATGCCAAAAGCCTTGATCATTTTCTTGAATCGCGAAGCCATATTCTTATATCGTTTATTAGATTGTTCTGTATAAATGAAGGTACGCATTAGCCGCTTTCTGCCAACTGTATTGCCGGGCATGACCGGAAATTTGTTCGCCCCTTGTTGCATCAAGGTCTTTTTCGATTGCCGCCTGCAGGGTTGCTCTCATTGCCGCCCCGCTGAAATCTTCGAAGTAAGCAGCAAAAGGACCCGCTATTTCGGGCAGGGGACCTTCTTTAGACAACACCACCGTTTTACCATAATGCATGGCTTCTATAACAGGCAACCCAAATCCTTCTGCAATGGATGGAAAAACAAAAGCAAGGCAATGAATATAATACCATTTCTTACTTTCTTCTGATAGGGCACCGGTAAAAATCAATCGGTCTGCAACGCCCAGTTTCAGGGCTTCTCCAATGATTTTTTGTTGGTAGACTTCACTTTGTGTGATGCCTGCAATGATCAACCGGTAATTGTTACCCACCAGCAATGCGGGCAGTACATGTAAATTTTTTTTAGGTGCAATGGTGCCAATGCTGAATAAAAAAGGACCGGCAGCATTAACAGGGGGCGGGGTTGCCACTATCTGTTCATCTACACTGCATCCGTTATAGATCACCGTTATTTTTTTATTCCCCAGATTGATGTGCTGTTCCAGTTCCCTTGCCGTAAAAGCAGAAATGGCCACAACAGCGTTGGCCCTGTCTACTTTTTTTTGCAGATTACTGATATAGGTTTTTTGCTTTGTTGCAGTCTTTTCCTCGCCATGCAAAAAATTAAGATCGTGCACAGTAAGTACCACCGGAATTTTTTGCCGGTAAGGATAATAGAGCGTACTCTGGTGGGTGGCATGCCATACATCAAATTTTTTCAGTGAAGGCATAACCAGTTTATGAAAACTGTTTTGTTGCAGGTAGTCTGCGTTTTTACCAAAGAACCCGGTTAAGGCAGGAGGTGTATAAAAGGCAATACTGGCTTCGCTTCCGGCTGCTTCTTTCACCAACGCGTTACCAAGGTCTTTGCAAAAAGAATACAGCCCGGTATGCGGATATTTCATCCGCTCGCAGTCCAGTATAATATGTTTTGCTGTTGATGCCATTATTTTATTTTCACAAACATTTTTAAACAGAACAACCACCTGCGTACCAGAGAGCGTCTTTTAAATGCCAGTATTCTTTTATTGTATTTAAAAAATACAGCCATGCGCAGAAAATTATTGGAAAGCGAAAAACTGCGATAGCTCTTATCGAGTAAACGGTATACCTCTTTTTGTTCTACCAGATCTGCCGGGCATTTTTCATACATCAGCCGCATCCGTTGCCGGGCCAGTACAGTTTCTTCTGCGCTTGTTTTTCTTTTTCTTACCGGCATGGTTCCATCGGCCCCTTTTATTTTTGCTGCGCCAAAAACATTGGCATCGTGCTGCCGGTACAAAACCAGTGGCTGATCAATGTATTTCAGGCGGCTGTAAAAAGTAGCTACAAAGCCCAGCCAGTAATCGTGCGGAATCATGGTAGGCAATGGAACACAGTCCTGCACCAACTTACGCGGAAATAACATGCCATGCCCCGGTGCAGAATTTCCTACTGCATAGTTGAGGCAATCATCAAAACTGATGAGTTTTTTTACATCCGATAATTTTTTACCAACCTTATTCCCTTCGTCATCAATCAATTCAGAATTACAATATACGATGGCATGATCACCGATCTCCTTCATTAAAATGCTGATCTTTTCGGGCAGCCATATATCGTCCTGATCACTGGGTGCTATATAATCTCCGGTTGCCAGTATCATGCCTTTTTCAAAATTTTTTACATAGCCCAGATTCTGTTCATTCACATAAAGCTGAACATTGGGATAACGGGCTTCATACCCCTTTAATATGGCTACTGTATTATCTGCAGAGCAATCGTCTACTACAACCACATTGATGTTGGAGTAGGTTTGCTGAAGTATGCTGTCTATCTGTTTCTCAATGAACCTTTCCCCGTTATAGGTAGCGATCACTATAGAAACAAGGGGATCATTATTGACTGGATTCATCGAAATATTGTTGTGCAAAGGTAAACAAGTTAAAGCCCGGATTACCGGCATTTGCTGTGATGGCTTTTTTAATGGCGGCTTTTTCTATTCCCCGCATTCTCTTTTTCTGGATCAGCTGATAAACCCGCTCGGTCATTAACCAGTATTTTTTATCGGAGATGCCGGTATGATATACGTGTTCGTCTACCAGCCTGCACAATTCTTCTACTCCCTGTCTTGCTGATGCCACTGTTTTTACTACGCTGATCTTTTGCTCCCTGTTAAAGGCAGGCGCCAGCATCAGCCGCAGATTTCTTACAAATGCATCTGCATCCGGACGGTCACTTTTATTAACCACAAAAATATCGGCGATCTCCATCAGCCCGGCCTTCATGGTTTGTACTTCATCCCCTGCTTCGGGAACCACCACTACAATGGTGGTATCCGCCAATCCGGCAATTTCAATTTCACTTTGTCCCACGCCAACTGTTTCTACAATAATATGATCAAAGCCGGCCGTTTGCAGCAATGCGGTTACTTCTATAATGTATGGGTGCAGCCCGCCCAGCGAACCCCTGGTTGCCAGAGAACGGATATATACGTTGGGGTTATTGTACCATTCACTCATCCGGATCCTGTCTCCCAGCAATGCCCCCAGATTAAAGGGGGAGGAGGGATCCACACACAGGACCGCTACTTTTTTTCCGGCTCCCACCCAGGTTGCAATCATAGCGTCCACCAGGGTGCTTTTGCCTGCTCCCGGAGGACCGGTAATTCCTGTGACCGGAGTTTTTCCGGCTGGCAGCTGCTGCAAAAACTGCTCGAAGCCCAACACTTCATTTTCAACCAATGAAATGGCCCTTGCCAGCGATTTTTGATTGCCCTGAATAATGCCTGTTAATAATTCATCCCACATATATGTACTGTAAATGTAAATTTATGGCAACTGAATGCAAGAAAAGCGAAAAAATATTCAACTGATCTTAGGTATTCTGCTGCTGGGCGGGCTGCTCTGGAGCAGGGCATTACTATCCATCGCCATCGGATTATGGTTGATCTATGCATTGGCCTGCCTGCCCGGATACAGCAAAGCATTGCTTAAAAATCCTTTACTGATCTGGAGTTTTGCACCGCTGTTACTGGTTCTTACCGGCATGTACCCTCAACCCTTTGCTGCAGATAATCTTCAGCTGCTGCTTACATTTTGCGTATACCCGGTTGCAGGATTGGCGGCATTGGCCTCTGAAAAATATTCATTTACAAAAACCATTGCTGCCTGGTGGATTCATGCTGCCTTTATAGCTATGCTGTATCCGCTTGGCTGGTTTGCCCTGCATATGGCAGAAACCATTACACAATATGGTTCCGGTAAATCCCTTCCGGTATTTATGGACAACGACCACTTGCGTTTTGGTATTTTTTTATGCAGCGCCTTACTGCTTTCTTTATTGCCAGGCAATACATTGCGTTACCCGAAAGCCGCATCCATACTGATTTTGGCCAGTATTCTGTTGCTGTCTGTAAGAACCGCCTGGGTTATGTCTTTCATTATTATTGCCGGATATATTGTTCACCGGATTACTGCCAACAAGGCCTTTAAAAAAGTATGGATGATCCGTTCTGCGGCAGCGGCAGTGCTTATACTAACTGCATTTTGGGTATTGCCTACCGCCAACCAGAAAATCCGTTATACCATTTACGACTGGCAACAATTCAACAGCAAAGGATATGATTCCAGCTATTCCGACGGAGTGAGAAGGGCCGTTAACAGCGTTGCCTGGAAGGCGATTCAAACACAGCGGTCAACCGCTATCGGATGGCAGGCAGTTCCAACGGTGATCAACAAAAATTTCAGGAAACAATTCAATGGAAACAGTACGGGTTTCGGATGGCCTTTTAACCAATGGCTGTTCTGGTGGATGGGCAGTGGCTGGTGGGGTATGGCATTATTTACGGGTTGGCTTTTTTACCCTGCCTGGTATGGATGGCGCAACAAAAACCCCTTCTTAATGCTATGGACCCTGGCCATCGCTGCCTCCTGTCTGGTGGAATGCACTTTGAACTACCAGTTTGGTGCGCTGCTGCACGTTTGGCCGCTGGTACTGGTCTGGACGATGGAGCGGAATAAAGCGTCCGTTCTGCCTGATACCTTAACGAAGGACCCGGTAATTTCTGAAATCGAATAAGCGGATACCTGTTGCTTTTTCAAAATGATAAAGGAGCTTGTCTTTGAACGAAAACTGCTTTTTAGTGGTATCTAAATTGATCTTCCAGTTTAATCGTTCTATTCTTTGCTGCATCACTGCAGGATGCGTACCCTTGAATTTTTCGAGTGAATCGAACTGATTGAAATCAAAGAAATCGGGGCTTGCCAGAAACTCCTGCAAAGCCTCGTCCTTATTCCAGAACTTACTTACATCTTTTTGCTTTTTCATCATCTGAACCGGATCTTTTACCCAGCCATAGTGGTATACACAGGCATCTACCGGCTTCACCATCAGCTTTTCTTCTCCCCTTCTGAATCCCTGGGCATCTTTGTACGCACTGATGGTTTTATCGTTCCGGATGATCCGGACCTCATGACTGTACCATTTACGGCTGTCTCCCACATAATCATATGTGCCATAAAAATGCAGGTAATTGAACAGTAATCCTTCTACCCTTTTATCGCCGGCGTATTGCTCACAGGCCTTGCGGATGACCGGATGATACTGTTCATGTATCACTTCATCCCCCTGAATATAAAAGGCCCAGTCGCTATCCGCACTCACCAGCTGAAAAGCTTTATTGGTTTCCACGGCCAGTACAGAACCGCCGCTTCTGAGCGATGCATCCCACACCGAATGATGAATTTTTATTTTAGGGTCGTTGATGGATTCCATCAGCGCAAGTGTGTTATCGGAGCAGTCTCCCACCAGAATGATCATTTCATCCACCAACGGCAA